>JABIGP010000208.1 GCA_018650105.1 Methanobacteriota archaeon | reverse complement strand
TGGTGATCATTTTTCAATTATTGATGCCGCAAGTGATGATTGGCTTGTGCAACTTAATTCCATTACAGATTGGCTTTGAAACAAAAATGAGTGTTTTGTAAATGCAAATACCTATGATGCAATGCCGCGTGGCATGACACATGGACCTCTTAGGTGATGACTACCCTTACTCCAGTACCGCTCTTAGCGGAAAACACGCACTTGTGTGCGGCGCAAGTAAAGGAATAGGTGCTGCTACTGCAAAATTTTTGGCAAAGGCGGGCGCGAGTGTTACTGTCTGTGCACGTAATACTGAGGCTTTGGACAAATTGTGTACGGAACTTTCGTCATTGGGTAATGGCTCACATTCATCTCTTACACTCGACCTTGAAAATACTGAAGCAATAAAACCAGCCCTAGATTCTCTTATTTCCGATAAAGGTGTCATTCACATCCTAATCAATAATGCAGCCGGACCAAAAGGCGGGCCACTTCTTGGAGTTGAATTGTCTGATTTAGAAGGACCTTTCAAGCGTCACCTACATGCTGCACATACGATGGTTCAGTCAGTAGTTCCGGGAATGGAATCACAAGGATATGGGCGTATCATTCAAATTATTTCTACCTCTGTTAAGGAACCTATTCCGAACCTCGGATTGTCAAATACTCTAAGAGGTGCAATGGCTTCATGGTCCAAAACTCTGTCAAGAGAATTGCCTGCTTGCATTACAATTAACAATGTCCTACCTGGTTTTACCGACACTGAAAGATTGGGTTCATTAGCCGCATCAATCAATGAAAAAACTGGTAAGAGCGTTGATGATATTCATCACAATTGGATGGTTCAAGTACCGATTGGTCGTTTGATAAACCCACTTGAAACAGCATCTGCTATTGCTTTCCTTACACTACCTGCATCTGGGGGAATACGTGGTGTTTCACTTGCAGTCGATGGTGGAAGATTGCGCTCAATCTGATGCACATCTTCAAAAACGAAAGGCTAAGGAGGGGAAAATATGCAAAGTTCAGTAAGTCCTGAAAGGGCTAAGATGATCCTAGAGATGCTGACTTCAGGTGGTGCAATGAGTGATATTAACACTCCATTGGCTCTACGATTAATTCCTCTTGCGATAGAACTTGACGACATGGAGTTGGCTGAGAGATTACTTGACCATGCGGCTAATGTTGCAGAAAATGAGGTAGAATCGGGTTGGACGAAATTTGAAACTCTAAAGCATATCAATGCTGGAATTGATACTTTCAATCAATTAGCTGTTGAATCTGAGCAATTAAGTGAAGGTGAACGATTAGCAGCAGCAGTTCTTCATCATGTTTCATTATTGCAACTTGCTGCAGATGACTTAGATGATGCTAAACTTAGCGCTTCAAGAGCACTTCGAATTAGAGAAGAAATTGAAGACTCAAGTGGAATTGTATACGGTATTGCAGTTTTAGAAGCAATTGCAAAGAAGCAAAACGATATTGATACTGCAATTGCCCTAGGAACTAGAAGAGTTGAAATCTTGATGCGAGATAATGATGAAGATGGTCAGGTTGAAGCAATGTCTGACTTGGCTCATAGCCAAGCAACAGTGGGCCATTTTGATTCAGCCCGAGACCTTTACACTGAATCTTTGGAAATCGCAAAAAGGTTGGAAGATTTATCGGGACAATTAGTTGCATATTGGGGACTAGCAGACCTTTGTGAAATTAATGAAGACTACGAATCTGCAATGATACATCTCTCTGATTGCTTACATGCATTCCTTGAACAAAACCTTCCTGCTCCAACTCAAGTACGAATTAGAATAAATGCATTAGCAGATATTCAAGATAATCCGACTAAGAATAACGAATAATAATCAATGTTTGACACAAACATTGGTCATCTCGGAAAAGAATGAGAGTGACCAACGGCCACCTTCCCTGCCAACTCCAGAGTTCTTTACTCCACCAAATGGTGTCCGTAAATCTCTATGCAACCATGTGTTAACCCAAACGATTCCACTTTCAACCCTCTTGGCCAATTCTTTTCCTCTTTCAGCATCTTCAGTCCAAATAGAACCTGCCAGACCATATTCGGTGCAATTGGCCATCTCTATCGCTTCATCATCAGTAGAAAAGGAATGGAGTGTGACAACAGGGCCAAAGATTTCTTCGGTAGAAGTCCTTGAAAGATGTTCTAATCCTCCTATTACAGTTGGCCGGATGAATGCACCTGCTGGATTTGGACCAACTTGTCCAGTCATTGCTCGGCTCCCTCCACTGAGTATTTCTCCACCTTCTTCAATTGCTAAATCGATATATGATTCAATTTTTTGTAAGTGTTCCATAGAAATTACTGGACCCATTTGTGTAGATTCGTCGCTTGGGTCCCCTACTATCATTGCATCGACTTGCTCAACAAATCTCTTGCAGAATTCGTCATATTTTGAGTGATGAATTAGTATTCTTGAACCACACAGGCAAACTTGTCCAGAGTTGGTAAATGCAGCTCTTACAGCACCTGGAACAACAGTGTCTAAATCTGCATCATCTAGGATTATCGTAGCATTTTTCCCTCCCAATTCCAGTGATAATTTCTTGAATAATGGTGCTGCTGTTCTAGCAACAATACGCCCTGTCGAAGTACCTCCTGTAAATGAAATCCCACTGATATGAGGGTTCTCAAGAATGGCTTGACCGACTTCTGGTCCCAAACCATGAACAAGATTGAATACACCTTCTGGGAGGTTTATTCTCTGCATGGTTTTGGCCAACAAATCTGCGCTGAGTGGTGTGATTTCGGAAGGTTTTGCAATAATGCAATTACCCATTAGCAATGCTGGTGCCACCTTCCACGTCAAGAGGTAAAGTGGTAGATTCCATGGAGTGATTAGCCCTACGATTCCAAGCGGTGATGTGTGAACAAAGTTAGTAGCATCAGACATCTCAAAGGTGAGTGGTTCTTGACCTCTAGCGAATTTTGCAAAGAAACGGAAATTGCTAATTGAACGAGTTGCGTCAACTGAACGGGCTAAAGAAATCGGTTTTCCCGTATCAAGCGACTCTATCTGAGCGATTTCTTCCTTTATTTCCTCTAATGCATCTGCTATTTTATCCAACCAATCTGCTCTTTGTAACATGGTTAATGCAGCCCATTTCGGTAATGCCTGATTGGCAGCCAATACCGCAGCATCAACATCTGATATCGAGGCTCTTGGAATTTTTGCGATGAGTTCACCATTTGCTGGATTTGTATCATCCATCATTCGCCCTTCAATTGGTGGCGTGAATGTTCCATCGATGAAATTGCTAATTATCATTTTCAAACCTCCACATCATATAGCCAGCGGTCACTATCTGGATCCCATTCATCCCATGTTGGAAGTATGCTTAATTGTTGCAAATATTTTTCTGGCACAATACCTGGAACTACGAATGCCTTTTGTCGATTCAGTGGATATGGATTTCTTAAATCAATTCCAAGTACGCCTAAGACTGCTCTAGCAATATACCAAGTTGCCTGCGAGTTCCAGCCGTGAGCAATCTTGACGACAATGCCTAGACCCTTTGGATAATCTGGATGTTCAATCGCTAAACCGAGCAAACCATCTGCGCCTTCCTTGGCGATTACCTTTCCCTCACCAGCTTTCAAGACTGTTGAATCTAATCGATTGAATCCTCCAACCAAATCTGGATGTTTTATCATCGCTTCCCATATCCAATCTTTGTCTTTATCTCGAACAAGTCCTGCGTAAATTTGTGCTAATTCGGCGACAGTATTGGAGACAGTAGGTAGTCCGCAGCCATCTTTTGCAATTCGTAATGGCTTCCAATCCTGACCTAGATATTTCCTTAATTCTGTCATATATGCCTCAAATACTTCGTGTCCTGGCAAAGTATATCCTGCACGATTCCATCCTTTTTTCCTACAACCATACAATATTGCAGAATGTTCACCAGAACAGGTGTGGAACCAGCGACGTGGTCTGCGCACTTGTCGCCCGAACTGAATTAACGGTACATCTAATGGAGTTAGCATCAATGGCCATTCAGATTCGTTTAGCAATGACTGTGCTGCAGCAACATGCTCTGTATCCCCATTGTGAGAAGCGACTGAAATCGCCTTCTGTTCCCAAGTACAATCTTCTAATTCTTCTGTGAAGGCTTTGAGCATAAATGGCTTCATCATAGAACGGCCATAACACAGAACATTTCCACCAAATGAATGAATGACTTCATCGCCATGTGCCCAAGCAACAGCTCCGTGAATTGTAGTTTCAGAGACACCATTTCTTCTGTAATCAACTAGTGGCTCCCACGCCACTTCACGACCGGTTGGAATGCCCTCAATTGATTCACCGAGTGGAGAGGATGGAAACATTGCAGACCCTGGGTTACCGGGTTTTACTGCTGAATGTTTGTCATGATTAATCTCCATTATGTTCACTCCAAATATTCATTGATTAAAGGTACAACTTGCTCCATATATGCAGTCATATTACGGCATACTCTGTCACTATCGTGATTAAAGAAATCAAACCATGCCATGATTCTATCTTGTGGATGGAAACGCTCAACTATTTGTTTGGCAATATCCTGTGGATTTCCAATTAGAGCATTATTTGATGCATTGGCTACTTTTGCAGGATCAATTGTTCCCTCCAATGCATTCCAATATGCGCCAAGTGCCACTTTTGCTTCATTTTGTGCCGCTTGAGTTTGTTGCTCAGCAGTAAGTCCCTGCTCTGCGTTGATGAAAACAAATGAGGTTCTCGGCATGTCACTTCGCTTCCATTGACCTCCATCTTTATGGTATAATCTAGACATCTTTTCATGTGTTGCATCAATGATTTCAGGCTTAGTAATTGATAGGTTAAACACCTTTACAGGAAGAATGGTATTGACAAATTGTTGTGCTTTTGGGTCATGTGTTCCTGCAATCAATTGCAATAATTGACGGCGAAAGTTTTGCGGAATAATTTTGATATCCTCAAACACATATCGTTTAGGAATTTCAATCTCTTGTGGAATAGTCTCCAATCCTTCAAACTCAACTGCTGCATCTTGTACTGCCTTCCAATCTTCATCACTACGGAAATTATCTCTAGTCAATATGGTCTTGTAGGTTTGTGTTGAATTAATTACATCGCCCCTTAGTAATCTCAAGAAAATATCACTGGCTTCCATGAAAATTTGTCCTCTTAATGCTGGCCATGCCGCTTCCTCAATTGAATTTCGAGGAACGATTCCATATGGTTTTGCCATGAATTCAAAGCGACCTGCTGCGAACCCAACGTGTAATTTCCTCTTTTCATTAGCATCCATTCCGTGCAAATTTAGAGTATTTGCAATTCTTTCGGCTTGGGCAATTGGTCCACCTGAAGCAAGTATTGAAAGAACTGCACTACCAATTTCAATATTTTTTGTTCTTCGCAATGAATCCAATGCTAACTGTGGAAAATCGGTACATAGTCCAACTTCACCTTGCCAGTGTGGAACGACAGGTTTGATGTTGCTTTTTTGTATTTCAGTAGATAGATGAGCTTGGGCTAACCAACCAACTCCAAAGCCCAATTGGTCAGCACATTGCAATTGTTGGAAGTAATTTGCAAACATTTCTTGCTCGCTTGGAATATGTCCTTCGCTATTGGGAGTTTGACTAATTGAGAAGAAAATATCGTGCTCCATACTCGGTCCCATGCATAGCCAATAAGCGACCGGTCATAACAAATGTGGCGCAGAAAATAGAAGTTCATACCGGCGATTGTTTGAAGACTACATGGCTATTGGCAGTGTTATGTCCATTCATGGTCAAGCGAGGAAGGTTACCACTCATACCTTGCAAGAAATGAAGAGTGCTAATGAAAAAATTACTATGCTTACAGCCTATGATTTCTCTTTGGCTAAGTTAGTTGACAAAGCAGGTGTTGACATTATTCTCGTAGGAGATTCCGCTTCCAATGTAATGGCCGGTCATGCAACAACCGTTCCGATTACACTTGATCACATGATATACCACGCACAATGTGTTGAAAGAGCAGTTGATAGAGCATTGATTGTTGTTGATATGCCATTTGGTTCATACCAAGGAAATTCTACAGTAGCCCTTGAATCTGCAGTTCGCATTATGAAAGAGTCAAATGGTCATTCTGTAAAATTAGAAGGAGGGGCTGAAGTTGTTGAATCGGTCAAAAGAATCCTTATTGCCGGAATACCAGTAATGGGTCACCTCGGACTTACTCCTCAGTCGATTTATAAATTTGGAACCTATACGGTTAGAGCAAAGGAAGAAGAGGAGGCTGCAAAGCTGATATCTGATGCTAAACTTCTCGAAGATGCTGGTTGCTTTGCTATTGTTTTGGAAAAAATCCCTCGTGAACTTGCCAAGAAAGTGAGCCAAGCAATTTCAATTCCAACTATCGGAATTGGGGCGGGCCCTGATTGCGATGGACAAGTATTGGTTCTGCATGACCTACTTGGAATCACAATGGATTTCTCACCAAGATTTTTGCGCCGTTACCTGAATTTGTCAGAAGATATCAACAATGCGATCTCTCAATATTGTGATGATGTACGTTCGGGAGATTTCCCAAATGAAGACGAGTCATATTCTGAATGATTTTCACAGAAAAACATAGGCGAGAATTCCTCCTGCCATTGAACCAATTTCAATTCCAATTACGTGCCACAGTCCGTAACGGAATGATGGCAATTCATATTTCCACCATATACTGTTTATCCAAATCCAAACCAATACTGAAAGATAGCCACCGCAAAGTAATGGACCTACTTGAGTAAACCATATCAGTGTATAGACAAATCCAAGAGCACCTAATCCCATGGCGTATTCC
>JABIGP010000166.1 GCA_018650105.1 Methanobacteriota archaeon | reverse complement strand
GGGAGTTGAATTGGTGGCACTACCACTGTTAACACTACTGTGACGGTTGAACCACTGTCGATCAATGCTGTTGTTGGAGATGACAAGGTAACGGTCCAATTATTTGCTGCCACACCTAATCCTGCTACTAAATTGAATGAAGATGGGACATTGCCATTATTTTCTATTTGAACTGATAGTTCTACTTCTTGGCCCGGAGTGACCATAGTAACTCCAACAGGCATCGTTATTGATGCAGAATAGAATTCTCCAGACATTACCCGAGTAAATCCTGTAAGAGAATAACTCGCAGAAATTGAAGTTAGTGTCAGTGTAATACTTTCCACTTGTGACCTTGAAGCCCCGATAGGTACTGAGACTACAATTTGTACAGTAGTTGTCGCATCTGGTGAAATGACTGCGGTTGATGAACCGTCAAGTGACGTATCTGCCCAACCGAGTACATCGTTAATACCAATAGTAAAGGAATCGGAAGAACTTCCTGTATTCTTTAGAATGAATGTTAATGTCGTTTGCATTCCTGGCTCGGTAGTTCTATCAGCAGGTGATGCCAGTTCTGCAACAAAGTTTGAGAACTCTACATCGACCTCACTTACAATTTGTGGGTCCGTATAGGTTGTTCCATTGAAATGGACTGTTGCTGTCAAATTCCAAATTCCTGTAATTGAAGTTGCATCAAGGTTTACTGTAAGAACGCCGGCAGTTGCTGGATTAAATAGAGACCCTGGTTCCAATGTCAATGTATTAGACCAAACTGTGAAAGTATTAGTTGGATTGAGAATCTCATAGAATGAAAGTTCCATAGCAGCCGACATTGCCATTACCCCTTGGTTGAGGACTGTTGCATTGACTGGGTGTATTGCATTTGTTAATCTCGCAGTACTTTGCCCACCGATAGGCGCAGGAATTGTATCACCAGTTACTGCACCCGAATGAAATACGCTGACATTGAAATCTAATCTCTGCTCATTATTTGCGCTATTGCTATCAGTTGAAGATGCGACTCTCGCGAATAGTGACTGGCCGTCACCAGTAGTAGCATCCCATGAAATTAGAATTGGATTGCTAGTAGATGATGCCGCCATACTTCCTAGGTCAACACTAGTAACTATTGTTGAATTAGAAATTAGTGAACCTCGGTGTACAATATTTAGCGTAACCTGTCCTGCGGCTGAACCAGTATTCGCAACAACTACTCTGATGATATGCTGGTCAGGTTCAAGAATTAAGTCAACTCCATCGTAAATTGAACCTGCTCCATCGAGTGTAACCGATTGTACAGAGAAATCAGGATTAGTTCTTGCACCATCTGTTGCACTTGTCAAAGGTGCAAGACTTGGCATCAATAGAACTAGCAGCATCAGCCCTGTTAAAAGCGTACCAATATTATTTCTTGATTCACGCAATAGGCTCACCTCTTGGTTTCCTAAATGTGTCAATTGTGACCTTCTTTCCTTGACGTCTCCATTGAGCAACTAACTGCTCTAATAATCGCTCATGTTCTTCGTCGGTAATTCCTAATCTCCGCCTCTCTTCCCAAAGCAATAATTGTTCGGTTTTTGTCAGTAAAGAATCCCGAAGATATAATTCCAAAGTTCTGCGGTAAGCATCCCTATCTGAGATGGAATAAACGATGGTGTCTCCTGGCAATTGATCTGCCCTACTTTGGATGATATTTCCTAAGTTAAGAGCCTCATCATAAGAAAGGTTCCTTTTATCCAAATCTGCTTGGATTGCGCTGGATAATTCTTGTAGCTCATAACGAGCATTTGAGCGCTGAATTTTTTTGAAGTAACGACGGCTTCTGCCGGACATGCGTGTCGTCACCATACATACTCCTTACACCCGCCAGTTATTGAAAGAATCGCTTGACCCCACCTTACTCATGCAATACGGCGCAATAGTTATGTAGTATGCATAAAAGACTTACCGAGAAGATAAACAGGGAATAATTAGTAAGAAATTATTGCCAAAATGGCCAAAGCAACCATTGATGTGCTAGTTTCACCGCCTTGACTGTCATGAGCGAAGTTGTGACCCTCGAAAACGGCCAAAAAGCGCCAAACTTTTGTATTGATGATAGTGATGGAAATACGCATGATTTAGCAGCGTTAAATGCATCTGGAAAAACTGTAATTTTGTACTTTTATCCTCGTGATTCCACCCCTGGTTGTACAGTTCAAGCTTGTGACTTTAGAGACCAAATGTCAAGACTAAATAACAATCAATTCATAGTACTTGGTGTCAGTAAAGATTCTGCAAAATCACATGCCAATTTTATAGAAAAACAGCAACTAAATTTCCCTCTCTTATTGGACGAAGATTTAACCCTGCACAATGCATATGGAACTTGGAGAATGAAGATGAATTATGGCAAGGAATACATGGGATGTTCTCGCTCAACTTTTGTCATTAATCCACAAGGAGAATTGATTTTTGCAAGGTATAATGTCAAAGCAAAAAACCATGTTGATATGCTCATTCGGGAACTAAACATTACGGAGTGAAATCCGTGACCAATAGTGACGAAGGTACTCCTATTGGAATTAATGAACTTGATAATGAAAAAATAATTCTTGATGGCGGCAGTATTGCCTGGATGCCGTGCTTCATCGGGAAAAATTGCGCTATTGGCAATTCAGTAAATATCGGGTCCCTTGCACATATTGGGGCTGAAGTGATTATTGGAGATAATTGCAAAATACAAGGTGGTGCATATATTGCCAATAAAACTCAGATTGGAAATAATGTGTTCATTGGGCCGAATGCTACGATCATGAATGACAAATATCCTCCATCTGGAGATTCCAATCTATGGCAAATTGTAGTTGTGGGTGACCGTGCTGTGATAGGCGGAGGGGCAAATCTCGTTGCTGGCGTATCCATGGGTGATGATTCGGTCCTAGCAGCAGGAGCAACATTGACACATGACCTACCCGTAGGAGAAGTATGGGCAGGTAATCCTGCAAGATTCCTAATGACTCGTAAACAATATGATGCAAAGAGGTGAGTACTGTGAACAAAAAAGCAATCGTTTCGGATTTCCTTAGCCGTTGTATCACATATTCTGATGAATCAATAGCAAGAAAAAAGGCACGGGGAGATGTTGAAGAAATTGCTGCGTGGCAATCATACCGAGATTTCACAGCATATTCACTCGAAGAAGTTAACTCAGGAAAATTAGATGACTGGTTTGAATCAAAAAAATCCACTAATTTACTTGAAAATTGCCACGAAATAGGAATTGACGAATTGGAGCATTCGCAAAGAGCGACATGGCTGAGCGGATTATTGTCGCCAAGACCACTAATTGTTGCTGCAAGTGAAAATTCACAAGGAATGGGCAACCTCGCACCGCTTTCTTCAGTTATGGTCGTATCTAATACGCCACCATTACTTGTGGCATCGTTATCACAATCAAGAGATGGTAGGCCAAGAGATACCTTGGTCAATCTGAGAGATAACGGTAGGGCAATTCTCCATTTTCTTCCTGCAACTCAAGATTCGGCTGAAAATGTTGATCTCACTGGCACTCCATTATCGGCTGATGAGAGCGAATGGGATATCTGTGAATTCACTAGTGTTGAAGACAATAAGATGCTAATCGGTCAAGCAGTTGCTGCAATGCAAGTCTCATTAGTTGAAGAAAGAAATTTACCTCAAGCAGTTGCCAAATTGGTTATTCTAAAAGTTGAGAAATTATTTGTCAGCGATGAAGAGTTACCAATAAATGGTCTGAAGGTGCTATGCCAGCATGGCATTGATAGGTTGACTGAAGCACCAGATAGTTGGTCAATGCATGTCAACAAGCATCACAATTGAATACCAATCAACGCAAAAGGACCCACATTCTCTCTAATCCTTGCCTAAGTGAAACCTTTGCCTGCCACATAATTTTCTTATTGTTGGTCACATCTGGAAGACGTCTAACACTATCTCCGTGATACCCTTGACCTTTGGTTATTGAAGGAAGACCACCAAACCAAGTTTCATCTTCTGAAACTATTGCAAAAACCATTTCTTGTAAAGTGCAAATACTAACTTCCTCCTCACTTCCAATGTTGAACACATCTCCGCTTTCTGCTTCATTACTTGCTGCTTTGATGAAACCTTCTGTGACATCATCAATCCAGGTAAATGAGCGTGTTTGGCTACCATCTCCATGTATCATTATCGGTTCATTCTCTAGAACTGATTGGAAGAACATTGCAACAACTTGACCGTATTCATCACCCAATAATTTTGGACCATATGCATTGAATGGCCTGACAATCCTTGCATCTAATCCTTGTCTAATCGCATGTTGAGTTGCCACTTCATCAAGATATTTGCTCGCGCCATATGAATGGCGTTGGTGTTCTGCTGGGTTTGAAAACACCATCGGATTTCCATCCTTCAGCGGTTGCTGCTTAGAATCTCCGAAAGCTTCGGGCGAACTTGCTAACACATATCTTGCATTGCACCTCTGGGCTGATTCCAAAGTTCGCAAAGTTCCAACAATATTATTTTCAATCACATCTCTTGCTTCTTCATGAAACCATTTGGTTCCATTAACCGCTGCAAGGTGATAGATCACATCAAAGCCTGAATGGATTGATTCGCACTTGAGCAAGTCAGATTCAAGACATACATCGCCTTCAATAAATGTGAAATTATCATTCGCAACAAATGTTTGAAGATTTGATAATTTTCCTCTAAACAAATTATCTATTGCAACGACTAAGGCGCCTTTTGCAAGCAATTTTTCTACAAGATCTGAACCAAGAAATCCTGCCCCACCGGTGACGAGAACTTTCTTTCCGTCAAACATGAAGATTCCTCATACTCGTTGTATTATGGTAAGAGTTACCACTCCATCTACTCGCTTCATTTCGATTTGGTCACCATTGTTTATCTCTACACAAGGGTCAGATTCAAAACCATGACCATAGGGTAAATCCAATAGAGAACAGGCTGGGAGTGTTAGTGGACATACATCGCTGTTAACAATTGCCTTTGGACCCATCCCAGTGTAGATTAATCCCATCAAAACATAAGGTGCAACAGTTGAGCCAGACCCCTTTGGATAAATCAAGATTGTATCTTTTATCGCTTTACCATCCAATGGATGTCCAGTTTCTTCAATCACTCCTGTATCAGCATTGACATAGCCCAAATAGGTAATTGGTACATCGGTTACCAAGGCAGTTCCTATGACAGAAAAATCCTCTTGCGATAATAAACCACTACCAGAAATCTTCAATTCTCCTTGTTGCGGTTTCTTTGCAGTTTGATGTTGCGGTTGTGCCTTCGCTTGAAGAGTTGGACGAGGCCCTGCACTCAATTTTGGATCTATTGCATGCGCAACACATTGTTCAATCGGCATTACACTAGTTGGTAATTTGTTCAATCCACTGGTCAAATAATGTTCAGCCTTCAATGAATTTGTCAACAAATGATTGTAATGTTGACGATTATATGGAGTGACTTCTGGACAAGTATCCTTCAATATTAGCGCACCGGCTTCTTCCAATATCGAAATACTGCCATCGGCTAATGCGAGTTGATAATTCTCTCCACTTGTAAAGACCCACAATCTTCTATCCGGTATTTTCGCACCAAATTCTGCATGTGCTCGTACTGCAGAAGCAGTTACTCGGATTTCTTCAAGGCTTGCTTGAGGGCACCCGATTACGACTAGATCAACTTGACCGGTTGGTGCTAATTCTTGGTATCTCTTGTCGAGGTCTGCTTTGCTAAAGGTTAGATTTCCTTGCCAACCACCGTTAGGTGCTTGCCATTGACCATCTTCATTTTTCCCGATTGGAGGATCTTTTGAATGGCCAATCGCCCAAAGCATTGGTATTCCATAATTGGCAGCTGCTGCTGTAAGTGCTTTTTTCCTTGCAAAACTCATATGTTCGGGCAATCCTGTTATCAGCGGCATTGGACCCCATGGCAATTCCCACTCTGGTTTCACTTGCTTTCCTATCCAATCACCTAAGACTGACCAATCGGATAATGTTTCCATCTTGCAATCAATATTTACAATCATGTTGGGAACGCGGTTTTCTTCGAGATGTAATCCCCAACATGGCGCATAGCCGGTTAATGCTGTGGCAAGTGCTGATAATCCAGATTCACGATTTGTGATTAATGAAGTCCAAGTATTAGAGAAACACACTGCATTTGATTCTGCCCACGAAGCAATACCTTCTGGGTTAGTAATTCCTCTATCATAAGGCGTGCAAGAGAGTGTTGCATCAATTCCAAGTTTCTCATACGCCATGACAATTTCAAATTGTTGTTCGAGGAAATCAGGCCACGCAATGTCCATTTCCTGCATTTTTTCTTTGTCACAACCTGCTGAATTAAGAGTTGTTGGGATGACAACAACCCCATCTTCATCTCCACTCAAATCTGAAAGGAAACGGCGCAGTCCATGGCCTCCAGTGATGACAGAAACTCCTGAAACGTGGGCGTGGGCTGCTTCAATGAATCCATCAGCACCCGCAGTAGTAGCCAAATCAACTACTAATCTCGCAGCCTTCTGTCTGGTCTCACCTTCGTGCCCATCTAATTGTGATTGAAGGCGCTGAGGGAGTTCCATGCTACGAGGCAGTGATTGGATACTCATCAATTATCCCCCTAACAAAATTGAGATGATGCTGAGTTTTTCCTTCGCACGTATATCGGTGAATAAATAATTATTAATTCACCGAAGGTTTTGATACCATTGAGGTTTTTCCTCTTGTTCATGTCACCAGACAATAACACGCCTGAACATGCCCCTATTGCAGGAGAACCTGCTCAAGAACAATTTGCTGAGGAAGTGCCGCCAACGAACCCCCTTAATCGTAGCACTGAAGGACATAACCCTAATAGACAAAGAGTGATTGAAAATGGCAGATACCAAGGAGTTATCTCTCGAAATCAAGCGAGTAAAAAATCCAAAGTATTGACTGTGATTCAAGTCTTATCAATCATCGTCGCGCTTATTTTGTCAAGTTATGCACTAATTATTCTAAATGATCTACAACTCTCACAAGGAAAGGATGGCCAAGATGCTGTGGAAACTCTTGTCCGAAGTGAAGGTCGTGAAGCAGATATGATTTGTACAGAAGGTGGCTCAGATATTTTCATTGGTACTGATACCAATCAAAATGGAATTTTGGATGATGTAGAAATCTCTTCAACAACAAAGATTTGTCATGGCAAAGAAGGCCTTTCAGGACCACAAGGTGCAAATGGAATTTCAGGCGACATAGGCGATAATGGCTCATCAAGTCTTGTTAGAACAGTGACAATATTTGTAGGAAATACCACTTGCCCAGAAGGTGGAATAGCAATATATTCTGGCATTGACATTAATGAAAATGACTATCTTGATGATGAAGAATTTACCACTGTAAATGAATTATGTGATGGAAAAATTGGTGCTGATGGAGATGGTGGAGGAAATGGCGCTCCTGCCCTTGTTTCCAAAGAAACACCCCCATCAAATGTTTGTCCTGTAGGATTTATTCTGCGCTTTGGAATAGATAATGGAGATGGAGATTCAACTGCTCTTGATGGGATTCTATCTGCTGATGAAGTCGTTGAAGAATTGAAAATCTGTTCGACTCCGCTAACTGCTGGAAGGATCTCTAAT
>JABIGP010000252.1 GCA_018650105.1 Methanobacteriota archaeon | reverse complement strand
TGAAATTCAGACCCATCATTGGCGTTGGCATTATTTCCAGTCGTTATCGCAGGCCCTAATATTGCTGCCAATAATAAAAAAATAAATGAAATAGCAATAGTTGAACCTACTGCAATATTCAACTCCTTAGAAGAACCGCTTGATTCAGAACCGAGAGTCCCAACAAGAACTGCATCAATGCCCTCTTCTGCCATGAATAGGGCTCGCGCCACTTACCTTTGATTCTATGCTTATGACGATTGCTCGGGTAAATCGCCCTTAGTTGAATCCGGATTGGAATCTCTTCCACCCCAAGGTGTTAATGTTCTATTAATTCCAAGTCGGCGTGCGAACAAAAATTTGAAGTTTTTCCAACCATCTCCCCATGTATGAATTTCTGCTTCTCCGACTCTAGGGCGGTATGGTACAGAAATCTCAATTGCCTTTTTCTTACCCAAATATCTGCGGGCAAGGATTTTGATTTCTTCAGAAAGTGGCATACCATCATTGGTTGGCCTCATTCTATCATCATTGAAAATAGACTTACGGAAAACCCACATTCCTGTTTGTGAATCTTTTAGCCCATAACCAAATAACATGCGTGCTGTGAAAGATAATCCCCAATTACCGAAACCATGTAATCCTGACATTGAGCCATCTTCTGCTAAACTCAATCTGTCGCATGTGATGAAATCTAATTCATCATCAAGCAATCTTTTCACCAATTGTGGTACAACTTCTGCTGGATAAGTACAATCAGCATCCATTGTGACAATGATATCATTTGAAGCAACATCAAAACCAGTTCTATATGCTCTCCCATATCCCTTTCTATCTTCCAAATGAACTCTAATTCCTTTTTCCAAAGCAATTTCTCTAGTCCTATCTGTTGAGTTCCCATCAACGATCATTATTTCCAAATCTTTGCACCAACCTCTTGGGATTGCATCAACGGTTGGGCCAAGAGCCTCTTCTTCATTACGTGTTGGAAGAATAACAGTAACAGTCACTGGAAGAACTTCGCTCATGGACTGCCCACAAGAGTAAACCCCTTGAAGGCATTGGCGAAGTAATGTGCTACTTCGACTGTCTTGAGTAGGTGATATTGAAACGCTAAACAATTGTGGAAGGGTTGATGCACATAGCAATGGTATCTGGTGAATACCCTCCAAGATGGGGCGGTATTGGTTCAGTGGTATTCCATCTCGCCGGACATTTAGCATCACTTGGCCACAAAATCACAATAATTACGAGAAAACATAGCGGCATGGCCCCGCCTCAACAAGGTGTTGCGATAATTGAAGTCCCTTGGCTAAAATTACCAATGGCATTTACTCGCTCTTATGGGAAGTATGCACTAAAAGCACTAAAGCGTTTGAATAAAATTGAAAAAATTGACATTGTACATACACTTCTTCCTCTTGTATCTTGGACAAGGAAAGAATACAGATTTGTTGAAAACAATATCGCACCTGTCGTTTCTGCACTTAATGGTTCATGGATTGGCGAAAAAGAAGGTATGAAACTTGCTGCAAAACATAGAGAGGCTGCAACATGGAAGAATCCAAACGATTTAGCAATCCTCACAACCGGTTCTTGGTATGCCAAATACGAAAAAGCTGGTATGCTTGAATCCTCCGTTTCTGTTGCAATTAGTAATTCGACCAAAGAAGAATTCAAACGATGGTATGGTCCTTCAAAAGATTGGCGCTGTGAAACAATTCTATATGGGGTTGACCATCTTGTATTTCGACCAATTAATCATGATGATGAAGATGAACAATTGGCCCATGAAAAACTACGTCATGATTATGATGCTGCGGATGAAGAATCATTATGCGGCAGACCAAGTAAAGATACTCCACTACTACTAGCAGTAGGGCGATTAGTTGCTCGCAAAGGACATCTCACATTACTGCGTTCAATGCCAGAGATACTGGCAAAAAATCCTGGTGCAAGACTATGTATTATCGGAAGAGGTCACATGCGTAAAACTCTACTCAAACAGGCAAAAAAACTCGGTGTCGGCCATGCTGTTTTCATCAAAGGAGGAATGTCTTTTGAGAATCTCGCCCAACACTTTAGAAGTGCAGATTTAGTTGTATATCCAAGTTATTATGAGGGTCAGGGATTGATACCTCTTGAATCATTAGCAAGCGGAACTCCAGTTGTTACAGTTAACCAAGCACCTTTGACTGAAATGATTGATGAAACTGTTGGCGGATTATTTGAATGTGGAAATCCAAGTGATTTGGCGAGAGCGGTCAATGCTGCATTAGAGGACCCGAAAGGCCGAGATGAGCAGGCAAAACTTGGCCGCGAGCGCGTATTATCAAAATATACATATGAACATAATGCGATTGATTATGAGAAAATATATGAGTCTCTAATTTGATTCAATCTTAGACATTGTCCCAATCAAGATCAAGTTCTTGCTTTGGTTTTTGTTCAAGCATTGATTCCTCAATATCAGGCATTAATTCCTCTTCGTCCTCAACTTCTTGCGTACTATCTGTCAAACCACTTTCCAATTTAGGCACTATTTTTCCATCATTGGATGGGGTTGGCTTGTTTTTATTGGTTTGGCCAAAAGCATCCCATGATTCTATCATATCCAATTCTGCTATCTTCTTCCGGCGGTTATTGGCGACGAATGCAATAACTCCGAGTAAAATGATCGACGAAGTTGCGGCGATTACAAAGTTCAAAACTCTCCCATCTTCAACTCCTTCATTTACAACTAAAGTTATTGATACAACATCTATTGCTGCATTTTCACCATCACCATCGGTAGCAATTACTTTCAAATTCGGTCTGCCAACATCGTTTGCAGTCAGTTCAATTGTGCCGCTCCAAACATTATCTGCACCTGTATCTGACAAATTAAATTCCCAAAATTGTATTCCATGAGTAAGTGTTGCTCTAACATTATCTGTCGTTCCATCTTCATCAATCATTATGATTGAAACCTTGAATTCTGTCTTTTCTCCTGCTGTTAAGGCAGACGGGGTTATTGTCAAAGAATTTGAATCTAATTTAGGTAAACTAGATTGCATTGTGACATTTACATGTACTTCATCCCATCCACCTCTTGAATCTTCAACATAAAGTGAGAGATGATGTTCACCCGGTGGCAAGGAGTAAGTGTCTAATGAGTTGGTTGAAATTACCTCTGGCCAAGTTGCACCAAGAGCCCAATATCTCCATTCACGAACCACCATATCATCATCAGCATCGGTGGATTCTTCCTCTAATACTACAGATTCTCCTGCGGAAATAGATAATCTATTTTCGGGACTGATAAGTATTGCTCTTGGGTCAGATTCGTCAACTGTTAACGTAATATATTCTGTTCTCGTTCTGTCTGTAGAATCGGTTAATGTAATCTCTATTGTATGAACTCCAGCGGATAGCATAGTCATATGATTTACCAAAGGATCCACATCTTCTAAGATTGGGTCATTTAGCAAATTGCTACGGAT
>JABIGP010000249.1 GCA_018650105.1 Methanobacteriota archaeon | reverse complement strand
GCGATTGAAAATGATTTATGGATTGTTGATGATATGATTTATGCTACCCTTGTTTGGCAAGATTATCCATATACTTCACCAGCAACTATTGCTGGGGGCGCTGAGAGAACAATCACTCTTGGTGGATGGTCAAAGGGTTGGGCAATGACCGGTTGGAGATTGGGCTGGATAACAGGTCCAAGCGATGCGATGTCTGCAGTAAAGAAAATCAATGCAAGTGCGGCTACACACGTTGCGACTTTCTTAATGCCAGCAGCAACAGCAGCCCTAGATTTGCAAGAGGAAACTGCTGAAATGGCTAAGCAATTTAGTGAAAGAAGAGAAGTGATCCATCAACTATTATGTGAATTGCCAGGCATAGTAGTGCCGAAACCCGAAGGTGCATTCTATGCTCTATGCGATGTAACAGGAACTGGAATGAGTGATGTTGAATTTGCAACAAGAGCATTACAAGAGGCTCAAGTTCAACTAATACCAGGTTCACTAATGCAAGGAGGAGAAGGCCTTGTCAGGATTTCATATGCAACTTCAATGGAGAATATTAGAGAAGGTTGCAGAAGATTGAGTATTTGGTTAAATAATTGTTAATAATGATGATTATGAGCTATGATGCCGGCGATATAACTAAGCCAAGTAAACCAACCAAAATGGTATGGATGAATGGAAACACAACCCCCTTCAGACCAACATCTCTTCTTCAAAATCCATTACAGCAAGAAAGGATATGGGGGTGGCATCCTTTCTTTCAATCCTTATGCTTCTCTGTATTGCTCCACTTCAACTATCAAATGATGGCCTAATGGGAGAATTCGAATCAGCAGAATCTTCTGGAAGAGGCGAGGTGTATGAAGGCGATTGGGCGGTGGCCCGTCAGCAAAGACTCGACTCATGCTACTACAACACTTTGTTCGCAGTTGACGATAACAACGATTATCTCGTTCTTTCACCATGCCAACAATACTACTTTAGCGTATACATGCACTCGGATTGGAATGTTTTACTCGAAACGGTTGATACGAATATTGGGGTTGAAAACATTCTTTTCTCACCCAATGGAAAATATCTCGTAGTGTATTCAGGAATGTATTTTGAAATTTATCAAACCTCAGATTGGGAACAAGTGTTCTCAGGTGACGTGATACCAAGTAATGGCAACTATGTTGATATTTACGCTGCCACATGGTCTGGTGATGGTGAACGAATTGTATTCACAACCGGAGGCGACGCTGATAAAATGTTTGAGGGCCCCGAATGGGGAGAAGTCACCGGAACAACCTCGACCGCAGGATGGGTTGCCCACCACCCTACTGAAGATATTTTGTGGTTCGTCAACGGCGATGGTACGGGAAATGAATACGAATTTGAGAACATACCATTTGTTGGGTATCAATGGGTGATGAAGCGTAGTTTCACACTCTCTCAAGGGTATGGAGGGCCAATCTCAAGTAATTCTGATGGTTCAATGCTACTGATGAACGGGTACTACGAAATGTCAGTATACTCAACATCCGATTATAGCGCAATGTTTTCTTCCAATTCAGATGCAGAAGTAGCCACTTTTTCAAGTGAGGGTGATTCCATCGTGTATTATTACAATGAAGAATATCGAATCCTCTCCACAAGCACATGGCAGGAACAAACATCATTTGATTCTCAAGAGCAGAATTGTTATTGGGGCGACGACCCCTTACAAATTGTATTTTCTTCTGAAGATGAAGAAATTATTGTATCTAGCGAGTCCTGTTATGATCACTTCCTTTCCAGTTGGAGTCCCGATGAGGATTCTGATGGCGTCGCCGATGTTCAGGACATCTGTCCTTCTACTCCAGAAGATGAAAACGCCGATGTCAAAGGCTGTGCTCCGAGTCAAAAGGATACAGACTTGGATGGAATCAACGACCGAGATGATATCTGCCCGAGAACCAAAACAAGTGATGTTGCAGGCAGCAATGGATGTTCACCGTCACAGTTGCAAGATACGGATGGAGACGGAGTCTCCGACTCCGATGACATATGTCCAGGGACACTTCTGACTGAATTTAGCAACATCTATGGCTGCAGCAGCAATCAACGTGATGTTGATGGAGATGGCCTTGTGGACGCACAGGATAATTGTCCACTCTTTGATGTGACAGTTTGTCCAAATGTACTCTCTTGGGTCATGTCTTCAGAACCACTTGATGAGTTGGTTTCAAATTCGCTTCAATGGTCCCCTGCCGGAGAACATGCAGCGATGAAGCAAAACGAAGGTATCAGACTCATTGATGATACATTTATGATTGTTCAGGAACATATATTTGAAAACGAAAGCCAATATGTTAGAGAGTTCCTATGGATGCCAAATGGCGTAGACTTGTTGGTCATTTGGGAAAGCAATTACTGGGGGGATTCAGAATGTGGTTACTATCTTTGGGACACAGTTGATGACATTCTCTCGTCAAGTTATACTGTGAGTGCCGACTGCTCTTCTTTCCGATATTCTGCCTTGAGTCCGGATGGAACTCGGCTTGCTGTGTCAAAGTATTCCAGTAGCAGTTATTCTGGGAGTACATTGGTGATTGACCTGACCAACCATGTCGTAGCCTTTGAGGATGAGGACCATTATCCACGAGAACTTCTCTTTACCCATGATGGGACATCATTGATAGGTCTCACGACCCGATCACTGAATCTGTGGGATATAAACGATGGTTATATGCTCCAAAGTAGGCCGATAGAAGGAGCCGATAACCTTCTTTTGTCGCCGGACGGTGACAATCTCTATGCATATTCGGAGGAAAGCATTCGTGTTTACTCGATGGATTCATTTGTATTTCAATCAATGATTTCGTTTGAGGAAGACAATGAATATTATTCTGGGCCAGTCCAT
>JABIGP010000246.1 GCA_018650105.1 Methanobacteriota archaeon | reverse complement strand
GGTATTGGTGCAATGATTGTGTTCATTGCATTGATTTTGGTGGCTGCGGTGGCAGCGGCTGTAATTATACAGACTGCTGAAAAGTTACAACAAAATGCCCAGGCAACAGGCGATGACACACAAGAGCAGATGTCCACGAAAGTGGTTCTTCTCTCAACAGTTATCTCTGACATGACCGGTGGTTCTGAGAATTTATTCTCAACCTTCGAGTTAGCGCCAGGTTCAGAACCTATCCAAGGTGATGATATTGCATATACTGTAATTTGTGACAATGCTGGAGCAGCAACTTTCGCTGATGGCGAATTTAATGGTGCAACTCTCCACACAGGAGATGGTGCAACAATAGTGGCTCCAGTCATAACCCTAAATCCAGGAACAACATATGTTGTTGACTTGGACATAACAGGTTGTGCGCCATCAGCAAACCAAGACCACATCATGATAATATCAGTTGATGGTGGAGGAAACACATACGAAGAATTACAATACGGTAGTTCTCCAGATGTAGGAGACGTTGTAGTTTGAGGTGATTATCATGAAGAACAATAATGAAAACAAAGACAACTTAGCAGCAATCGGTATCGGCGCAATGATCGTCTTTATCGCACTTATTCTAGTTGCAGCAGTCGCTGCAGCTGTGATTATCCAAACCGCTGAAAAGCTTCAGCAAAACGCACAATCCACTGGTGATGACACAACAGACGAAATGTCTGGTAAAGTCAATATCCTCAATGTGTTTGTTGCAGATGCGGATAATTTCGAACTATATTTCCGCTTAGCAGCAGGTTCTGACGATACAGCAGATGTTGATATGCTATGGCAAATTACTTGTGATGATGGTGCAGGTGGTATGGATTATATCGCTGGCGATTTCAGTGGATCTGCAATTGACCCACTTGATGGAAACGCAGCAGTAACAACCGCTGACGCAGGTGTTGCATACCGAACAACTTTGGATGCAACAGTTGCAGCAACTGATGACTGTGGCCCTGATGCCCTGTTTACTAACAATGTAAAAGCAACCTTGTACATACACGTTGTAGGTGGAGGAACAACCTACGATATCCTCAAGGTTAGCGATGACTCTGTTGGCGCCGTGGTAGTCTGATTTTATCTGAGTCCTAACACTAGTGCTTCGGCACTAAGGACTCAGGGAGGAATTACACATGGCATGGCCATTTAGTGGCGGTGCTGGAGAATCTCAGGATGCAGATGCCGTATTGAGTGAAGAACGCTTGAAGATGATGGCGAATGTCGCTATCGAACAAGTCCCTCTCCCAGAAGAGGGTGAACTCAGTGCAGAAGATGCTTGGACAATATCCCCTGGACCAACCAAAGCCCGCCTAAACAGTATCGGAAGCGTACCGAGTGTGGCAGCAAGCCTCGCTCCATCTCAACCCGTTAACATGAACGCACAAGTTGACACCTCTGGTTTGGAACGTCTAATTAGCTCACGTCTCGACATGGTCGAAGATGTGCTACGATTAGTTGAACACAAATTGGATGATGCATCAATAACTCCGGAAGGATCGCAATCTGATGAAACCGCATCAGATGATTCTGAGGAAATTGCGGATTCAATGTCGGGAGATGTAATCGTTACCTCATCAGGAGAAGTCATCACCGCAACAGGTGTTGACCGAATGATGGGTGATGATGAAGCTCCACTTGTTGAGTTATACGAAGCGCAGGCTCTGGCAGCAAATCCATTCCTCGTCGCACCATCTGATGGTCTCGGCGGGAGTACAAACCAAATCGGCGCCCCTACAGTATCTGCTCTGCTTCTAGACAATATGTCTGGAATGGCAGCGGTCAGTTTTACTCAAAAGGCAATAGATTCAGGAATGTTATCCGTGGATGAAGGAGAAAGTGTACTGGCAATTGTACAATTGGCAGCACCTGGCGAATCTGAAGCAGCACTCGAAGACCACCTATCTAACAGAGAACTACTAACGCTATCTGCACTTGTCAAATCTTGGCGCAGTTCAGATGGATTACGAGGTGAATTGTGAAATGGGCGCTTCGGTCGGTATCGGAGGTTTGATTATTGGCACGACCATGCTGGTCGTGTTCTCTATGGTGGTGGCATCAATTGACGCAAAAGTTGATTCCTCACTACAAACCATCGAATCGGCCAATGAAGCATTGCCTACTTTCACTATTGACGATGCCACCCTATGGGAAGGCGCAGTCGTCGATATTCAGATAGCCAGCGGTGGAAGTGGATATACAAATGGAAATCTAGTCTCTTCAACAGGTAATGGTGGCTTTTCAGGCACTTTTACTGTTAACGGAGCTGGTGCAATAACGGCAGTGGCAATCACCAGCCACGGCAATTACTCGTCCGCACCAACTATCGTTGTTCAAGGACAGACTCCTACGTCATCCGCGACTTTCGTTGTTTCTATCGGAAATTTCATCCACTCGAATATCACCAATACAGGTTCTTACATTACCCCACTAAGGGAAGTATGGGTCTTTTCAGATGGTGCGAATCCAACAAATCTTGGAAGTATATACTTGTCGGGAATTAATACCCCGCATTGGTATTCAGGCGAAACACTTCACATCCAATGGAGTGAAAGTGGTACTCTACCTGTTTCTAGATTTGCGTTATCTGTTAAAGGTGTCAATATGGCTTCAAGCCTTGCGTGAGGTGATTATATGGCAGACGGAGGAGCATCAACATTTATTTTGCTGATTACAGCATTGTTAGTGTCAGGTTCTGTTTCTGCAGTTCTAATCAACCAATGGGGAGATATGTCTAGCGCTCTTGAAGAAAACCGCAAAGGAAAAGAGGCAGATGCAAAAACATCATTGTCTTTTGCAGGCGATGCAATGGAAGTTGAGTATGATGACTCTGTAATACCTAATGTGATGACATTTTATCTGCAAAATACCGGACAATATGTTCTAGATGAAAGTACGCTTGTAATAATGGTAGATGGTGTTTCAGTAACCTCTAATATTTCTGCAACAATCCTACCAGGTGGTGCGGATTGGACCGATGTTAGATTATTAGAGGTGGAAGTCACTTCAAATTCGTGGTCCTACCAAAATGATGACTCAGTGAGTCTTTCAGCAGTAGTTTCCTCAGAAGTTACTTCTGGTTATCGTGGAACTGCCACAATGAATATTGAGGTGAGACTAAATGTCTGAAGATATTGTAAAAGAAGATCCATTATTTGCTGTACATAAACCAGTAGAAGATGGTTTTCCTTTTGAATTGGAAACAGATTCACTCGCCAATTCAATGGGGCTAAGACTGCCAAACCGTTCTATCTATATGGTTCAAGGTGATGTTGGTTCTGGCAAATCATTGATTGGCCAAAGAATGTCATTCGGACTTGCAGTAAACGATGTCAAAGTATTAGTCATCACAACAGAACTCACAACACGCGGATGGATAGAGCAAATGGAATCGATTGGATACGGTGTTACCGAATTCATTCGAACAGGACAACTGATGGTTTTCAGTCGTTTTGGAACAATTGCAGAAACTCTTCCAGAAGTTGGCATTGAACATATTCTTAATAGTGAAGCAGTAACTAAAGCAGATATTATCATAATCGATTCTGCCAGTTCTTTAATGCCAGATGATTTGGATGATAATGGAAGATTCAAGATGATGCAAACTCTTCGCAGAATCGTAAGCGAAGGTCGTTCTATTATGCTCTGTGTAGATGAACATGAGATGGATTCTAAATTATTACATTCACTTAGAACTTCAGCAGAAGTTGTATTGGATATGAAGACGGCTATGATAGGTGGAGATATTAAGCGCAATATTGTTGTCACGAGATATCTTCGTGCCGCCGGACCAGTTCAATCTTCAATCGGTTGGAGAGTTGAGCCTTCTATGGGATTCATCGTAGATATTACAGCGGTAAGCTGATGAGGGGATTATTATGGACGATGAACAAAAATTTGCTAAAGGAGATTTGGCTGGCGTAATGGCTGCCCATTCTCACGTTGCAGATTGGG
>JABIGP010000245.1 GCA_018650105.1 Methanobacteriota archaeon | reverse complement strand
TTAGTGATTAAAAACATCCCAAATTACATCTAATACTGCTAATTAATCAAATTAAAGGGGTTTTGCGCACTTGAAGCAACGCTTTGGCTTTGATACAGTTTTTCGTTGCCAGGTAAAACCACAATTTTTGCAATTCCACTGTGATATTTTTGATTGCCCGAGAATTTGATTGCGCATTTTCTGCAATAGAGGTGATTGACTCATTTTGGGGGCCGGAGCAATCTCATTGGTAAGATCATCATGTTTCTTTGAATGAAGTGTAAGTCCGCAGGCATGTAATAACTCGTGAACAAATGTGTGTTCATACAATGCCGAATCCTCAATAAGGACTGGGTGAAGGCCAATTGTCACCATTCCCGGGTCCAATCTTAACCTGCGACGGCGAAGTAACTCATTTGCGCCTTCTTCAAATCTGGTCATTCCCAAACGGTCATCATCGGACTCAAGCCATATCAATTCAATTCTATCCGCAATCCAGGGTGTAAACACTGCTTCCAATTCTCCTGATAATGATCGAATTACTTTCTCAACCATCTTATTGGGTATATGTGGCGGATTATTTGGGGGTTTTGCATCGCCCAATATACCATCAGGAGACTTGCCCATAACCAAGCCAGTAGTAACTACATCATCAATTCATTTACGGGATTTTAGCAAGATGTCTTGCTTGGTCATTCCAAATTTCCACCCTTGGCATCTGCCTAACCTCCATTGTTTGCAAATTGATTGCGCTCAACCATGCTGGCAATTGTTGCTCATGAAATAGACAAGTATCGATTCCAATGGATGCTGCTCTTCCATCTTGTAATCTAGTATCTGAATACCAAACTTTGCCATAATTATCATTGCTGCCGCCAAAAAGAAGCATTGTAGGGGTGTGGCCAAAAACAACACATCTCTGTTCATCTATTGCAGTTTGGGAATTATGAAATGGAGTGCGAATCCACAAATGTTCAGCCTCTCCTTGCTCATCCAAATCGGTTCGCGGGTCATAACCCGCATGAACTAATCTCCACTTGTCAAGAATAAGGTGAGTAGGTAAACAGTTCATCCATTGTTTATCTGCAACTATTTCAGTCTCTAAAGCAATACTATTCTCTTGCCCATTCTCATCTGTAAATGCTCTGATGTATGATGCGGCTGTTGCTATACCTCCATTTCTAAGCCACAAATTTGCTTCAAGTTTGTTAGGTATTCCATTCGGAATAAATCCCTCGACCATCATTTGTTCATGATTCCCTTTAGTGGAATAGATTCTTGAATCTGATTGTACAATTTTTACTACATTGTAACTATCAGGGCCTCTATCTATCAAATCACCTAATACAACAACTCTATCATTGTCTGATAGTTCTAAAATATCAACTAAATTTTCAAAGGTAATTGAAAAGCCATGTATATCTCCAACAACCCAAACAGATGCGCCATCATCCAAACTTTTTTGCAAATCATTTTCTATTTCTTCATTTCTCATATTACCATATTATTATTAGATTCAACACCTAATAAAGAAAATAATCTTATTTGTCATACTGTTATCGACAAGGATTCTAGTTTCTAAATTGACAATCCTTATGATGGTCTTGCAGGTGGACGGTTTGCTTGAAGCAACCCTATGGGCGTGTAGATCAGTTGGAAGATCGCTACCTTGGCATGGTAGAGGCCACGAGTTCAAATCTCGTCACGTCCACCACTTTGATTCAATTTGTTGTTATCGTTGTGGACGTGACTGGCTTCGTGTTTCCTTCGATTACTGATTCTATTATTCAGTCCAACACTCAGCCTCGGCACGTCCACCATTCAATTTATTATCAATTAACGAATGAGGGATATGTGCAACAAACTGATTCATCTTTTCAAACTAAGTTTTTGCACAAACGTCCACTTTTTTCATAGATAGTAATGCTGAGACATCTGAATTTACATTATAGAGCGGCGTAATCAAGGAACTGATTTACAACCGGCCTAAACCAATTATACTTCTTCCACTACTGCGATGTATGCAGGAGAGAGTTACTCGCATCGCAATTTTGATTTCTGCTCTCTTTTTGTTGGGTTCTTTACCGTTAATGAATTCTGTTTCCGCTGAAGGTGAAGTTGACAATTGGCCCAACGGTGATGCTTGGTTATACATAGAACTCTTGACTTGGTCGGCAAATGAAACTGTGGAATGGGATAACAATAACGGTCTTCCAGACCCACACTTTGAAATTTGCATAGAGGCAGATGGTGTCAAT
>JABIGP010000163.1 GCA_018650105.1 Methanobacteriota archaeon | reverse complement strand
TTTCTCTTTATCTCCTGCAGAATACCAAAGTCCCTGCGCCTTAGAGTATGCTTCAACACCTTCAATTGCACTATCCTCTCTACCGGTTAATCGCAAATATTCCAATGTTCTTTCATCAACAGGGAAGAAACCACAGGTTGCTCCATATTCAGGAGCCATATTTGCGATAGTTGCTCTATCTGCAAGCGATAATGCCGCCATTCCTTGTCCAAAGAATTCAACGAATTTTCCAACTACGCCTTGCTCTCTAAGTATCTCTACAATTCTAAGCGTCATATCAGTAGCAGTTACACCTGGATTCAAGTTGCCCACCAAACGAACTCCAACAACATCTGGTGCCAGCATGTAAATTGGTTGACCAAGCATTACAGCTTCAGCCTCAATTCCTCCAACACCCCAGCCAAGAACTCCTAATCCATTGATCATAGTTGTGTGAGAATCTGTTCCAACCAAGGTATCGGCCAGCCAAACTCCATTTTCTTGTCGAGCAACACTTGCCAAGTATTCCAAATTAACTTGGTGAACAATTCCTCTTGATGGCGGTACTGCTTGGAAATCAGACAATGATTGTTGACCCCATTTTAGGAACGTATATCTTTCCATATTTCTATGGTATTCAATATCTAAATTCATCTCTAATGCATTGCCATGCGCACCCGAAACATCGACTTGTACCGAATGGTCAATAACAAGGTCGACAGGAACTTGAGGGTTTACTTTTTCAGCATCTCCGCCCATCTCAACCATAGCATCTCTTAGTGCAGCCAAATCAACAACTGCTGGAACTCCTGTAAAGTCTTGAAGAATTACTCTTGATGGTCTAAACGGTATTTCTCCGCGTTCTCCATCCGCAGTCCAAGAAGCGATATTTCTAATATCATCTTCACTGATTAAGAAGCCATCATTGCCTCGCAATGCCCCTTCTAATAGAATGCGAATAGTGTATGGTAGCGCACTGGTATCAATGCCGTTTTCATCAAGCCCAGACAGTGAATAATATTCTCCACCAACCGATAGATTACGTCGTGCATTGAAGGTGTCAATAGCCGCCATAAATTAATCCACAAGACTCATGTCTATGAATAAAACCCTTGTTCATTCTTACCAACTTGATTAGCATTACCAGAATTGGTACCAAGGATTCGCTTCGGATACACCTGAAATTACTGCGCTTTCAACAGTTACTGGATATGTTGATAATTTGTTACTATCAGTACAAACATCTTGATTCGCTCCGCATCCTACTTGTGAAATTGCATCAATAACTGCAACACCAGTTGTAGCGCTTCCATCAATTTCTCCTTTGTAAGCGAAACCAAATGCAGTATATTGATTGTCTAAACTAGTGGCTCCTGTAGAATCTACTAGATAGAATTGAGAACCTGCAGAATTATCAGCTTGGCTACGCGCTGCTGCAATAACTCCTGGTGAGTGTGTTTCACCAAATTCAGCAGGAACTACCCAATCAGTCATATCATTCTCACAAGTATCTGATTCAGAAAAACCTGTGCTTGCACAGTATCCGAAAAACTTGCCTGCATGACCTCCAGTACCATCACCATTTTCAAAATCGCCGCCTTGAATCATAAATCCATCTACAATGCGATGGAATATTGTACCATCATAGCGACCTGCGTCTGTGTTTGATCTAAAACTCTCAGCGTGCATTGGAGTATCGTCTTCATACAACTCAATCCAAATTTTTCCATTATGAGATTGACCAGATGTATCTGTCCAAGAAAGTTCCATCACCACATCTCCAACTGCAACCGATTTTGCAGAATTGGCAACTGTGATTCCTGCTAGAACTAAGACCAATGCCATACCCATTGCAATCATACCTGCGAAAGTTGGTGTTCCGTCATTGATTAGACGAGGGAGTGAAGTCTCAGAGAACCCCAAATCTTGCATCTCATTCAAAATATCATTATAAGAAGATGATGCCTTTTTATCCTTAGGCGCTTTCTTAGAGGATTCTCTCAAAAGAGATGCTGCTTTACGATAATCTACTTTATTGCGCTTACCTTTTGCGATTGCCCAAGTTGCTTCGCCAGCGATTCGCAGAGTGGTTGGGTGTGTTCCTTCACCATCGATTTCACGTAATTCCAATAGAGCGCCTTCGGCTTTTCCATTGGTAATCAATTTCTCAGCCTTTTGCCAAGATTCGGACATATTCTTGTCTGCCATGTGTATCGCCAAAAACTAATTGGCTTTGAGTATCACCCCTAATTTCATTTGTTATTTTTCATTGAATAAAAAAAATAAAATAAAGTTGTAACTTCGTTGCAACACTAATCTTGGCCATTCATTTTACATTGTAAACAGCGGTATTAATCTGGGGGCCACTCCAACATGTTCAAAGGGTGTATGCTGACCCGAATGTCTCAAGAGGAGTGAGTTTCATCGCCACTTACCTCTAAGGGGACAACCCACAATGGAAACCATTGCAAACGATTTCACAATTAATATCGCAACAGCAAACGGGACAGGTTCACAAAGTGCGAACCTGATTTTACTTCAATCAATGTTTGAAATGGGCATTCCTGTTTCGGGAAAAAACATGTTCCCTTCAAACATTTCTGGACTACCAACTTGGTATATTGTAAGACTTTCAGATTATGGGTACCAAGCCCCAGGTGATAGAACTCACATCCAAATTTTGGTCAACCCAGCCACATGGGATGAAGACTTGGCTTCTCTTGAATCCGGTTCAGTAGTAATTTGGAATTCAGATGCAAAAAAAGAAATGAATAGAGATGATGTAATCTCATATCCTGTCCCAATGTCATCATTGGCAAGAAAAATCAATCCAAAGATTGCTAAATTAGTTACTAATATTGTATATGTTGGCATACTAGCAGAAATGCTTGGCATTGAACAAGCAGCCCTTGTTTCAGCATTAACAAAACAATTCAAAGGAAAAGAAAAGGCAATTGAATTGAATCTTACTGCTTTGGGATTAGGTCGAGATTACTTCAAAGAAAATCTCTCTAAGAAAGACCCATATGTAGCCGAAGGGAGAGAACAATCCGTTGCAAAATTCTTCATTGATGGCAATGAAGCCACAGCTCTAGGTTGTCATTTCGGCGGAGTGCAAATGCTTGCTTGGTATCCGATTACTCCTTCATCTGGAATTGCTGAAGCAATAATTGAATATATTCCGCAGATTAGAACCAATGACGATGGTGAATCAACATGCGCTGTCATTCAAGCAGAAGATGAATTGGCTGCGGCAGGAATGGTAATCGGCGCAGGTTGGGCTGGTGGAAGAGGAATGACCGCTACTTCTGGACCGGGAATTTCTCTTATGCAGGAATTTATTGGACTTGCTTATTTCGCAGAAGTACCATCTGTATTCTGGGATGTTAATCGTGTAGGACCGTCAACTGGACTGCCAACTCGTACTCAACAATCCGACATCTCAATGCTATACGAAGGAAGTCATGGAGATACCCAACACATTGTATTGATTCCAGGAACTGTTGAAGAATGTTTTGAGTTTGGTTGGAGAGCAATGGATTACTCCGAAAGATTCCAAACCCCTGTATTTGGACTATCAGACCTCGATTTAGGAATGAATCGTTGGGAATGTGAAGGATTCACCTACCCTACTGAAGACATGGATAGAGGTAAAGTTGTCAGAGATCGTGATGTTTTTGAAGCGTTTGAAGACTTTGGACGCTATCTTGACATTGATGGCGATGGCATACCATACAGAACATTACCTGGTTCTGGAATGGACCCTATTCTATACCGTGGAACTGGCCACAATACAAAGGGACAATATTCTGAAAAACCACAGGA
>JABIGP010000219.1 GCA_018650105.1 Methanobacteriota archaeon | reverse complement strand
TTTCGTGGACATCTGCTCTTGTGTGTCATCGCCTGTTGCCTGGGCATTTTGTTGTAACTTTTCAGCAGTCTGTATAATTACAGCCGCTGCCACCGCAGCCACCAAAATCAATGCAATGAACACAATCATTGCACCAATACCGATAGCAGCGAGGTTGTCGCTTTTTTCGTTCATTTCGTTTTTCATTTTTTTCACCTTTTTATTTTTTATTTTTGTTTTTTACTCGTCCTACCCTTTTGGGCTGGAATATGATACATGGTCAGAGGTTACCTCCGTTTCCCATGTTTATGCGAAGTGGCATTCTAATGACTGCAACTTCGTCAGGGGTAATGCGGGCCAAGAATGGCACCTTATCTGTAGTATATCCAGGCGGAAGCCATGGAGAGAGTACGACATCGGATAATGATTCCATAGAGCGGTTTTGGGCTCTAATTGTAACAATTATTTCTCCAGAGCGCATCTCGTAAGATGTTGAGATTGCTAATTTCCGAGATAGAGGGATTTCATCTGCTCCATATCTTCTTGCAGCTGATATCTCAAATCTTAGAGGCACATTTCCACCTGGGGAAATGATAGGTAAGTCCACGAAACTAGGGTTTGCAGACCAGCCATCAGGTACTGGAGGGGAAATACGCATTACCGGCATTGGAATAGGTCCATCGTTGATTATTTTCACCAACAATACTCCTGTATCTCCACCAGCAGGCCAACGTGTATCTACGCCTAGCCAGAAATGGCGGAACAAAAATGGATTGAGTGTGGAAGTGTTTCCGCCAATCAAATCGTCGACTAAAAATTCAACTTCGCTTGCTGCAGTTCCTACTTCGCCTATCTCTGCTGCACCTGTTGCGTTGCTTAAGCGAAGAAGAATGTTTTCAACTTCGAGTTCAGTCACCTGTTTCTCAATTAGAAGGCGATGAAGCATAGCGATGCTTCGACGAAGATAAAGAACGTCTTCTTCTAATTCGCCAAGTGCTTTTTCTGCTCGGCGAACGCTTCTTCTCGCTTTGTATAATTTATGAACGGCAAGGAAACTCTTTGCCTCCAAAATATCTAACTCTGTTCCCGCTAATGAATTGGTTTCATCTTGTACAACACCGTAAACAATGGATTCCAATTCTCTTGAAGCGGCCATTAAGCGATCGGCTGAATCTTTACCTGCAGCGATAGCGCTACGTGCTTCTTCAACCTCGCCATCGCTAAGTTCTGAATCTTGAACATCAAAATCACTCTCTAGTTCATCTAGTTCGCCATCAGACATCGTCATTCACCCCCTCATCAGTATTACTTTCTGAAACTAAATCAGAAACAGTTGATGTATTTGAGACTCCCTCAAATATCGTGGTCAAGTCTAATCCATCCGCTGCTAATTCATTGAATAGGCGAGCAGGGTCTCCTAAATCTCTTTCAATACGAGTTGCCTTTACCTCTACATCTGTTAGACGTCCGAATAAGTTACCATACATCTTGTCCGACTTTGCTAATATATACCAAACACCAAGCATTACCACTGCCATATAGACTACCAATGAAATCAGGTTATTTCTATCTGAAGCCATTTGAGGAGGTATTCCCAAAACGATTGCCATCATGCCAAAGATTGGAAGTGCTAAAATCAATGATAATTGCCTGCGACTATCTCCTAGAGCCTCGAAGTGGTCGGCATACATTGTGGAAACTCCTCTTCTTGCGCGCTGATAATCCTCGTGAATAAGACGGAACTCTTCACTGCTGGACCAAGTCATTCTCCAAACCCATAATGCCGTAAGAATGAGTATTGCTGGACCCCACCACGTAAGTGAGAATACTTGTCCAAGATGGAATGCAAATCCTAATGCGGCTACACCTGAGTAAACTGCAACCAAACGCATCTTTTCATTCTTTGATGAAAGGTTGATTAAGAAAAAGGAGATGATGATGAGAACTACTGTTGCTATGAAACTGACCGAAAGACCCCAACTGAATGATTCAACTGTTCCTTCGTAAACTTTGACATCATTTGCTTCGACATTCTTGTGCATTAGAGTACCATTCAGTGTAGCAGTACATTCTACTGGTACTGATTGGGCCCACCAATCTAAATTGTTCGATTTTACTCTAAAGGTTAGAGTTTCTCCGTTATTAGGACCTAACATGAAAATTTCTGCTGGGTATTCTTTGATGAATAGATTATCACATTCTAAATTGACTGTTATGCCAAGAGCAAGTGCTGTTCCGCCATTGTGTACAGTAACTGTCATTAGCGCTTCAGTTCCTTCGATAAGGTCTCCCTCTGTGATTGTAATATTCATTATCTCTGGGTCTGAAAATACATCCAGCGCAAATGTAAATGTTTCTTCTGTAAAGATTGAATATCCTGTATGTTCGTCTGGATGATAGAGTCTAAATGTTAGATCATATCCATCACCTGGCAAAATATTTGGACGGTTTGGTGCGTTGATAATTACCTTGATTGGATTGGTTGTATCCCATGCAACACGAGGCGGGAGGGAAATTCTTGAAGTATTTCCTTGAGTTCCTGAAGCACAACTTGCATTGAGTGGGATTTCATAAACTGTTGAGTCAACTGAGACTGAAAAATTCCAAATATAGTCTTCTGGATTCAAGTTTGATTCATCCATGTTGAATAATCTGTCTGCAGAACAAACTTCTAATTCATATGCTACATTTGTTGAAGCACCATCTGGGATGTGCGAATATACTAATGCAACTTCCATTGGTCCATCATTTGCATCGGGACTAAGTTCAATAGTTGATGGTGCAAAGAATCGCGACATCTTCAAAGTAGTCGTCAAAACAGCAGTACCTTCAATTGAAGAGTCTAGTGGAGTAAGAGTCACTATCAAATCTGCTGCCAGAGTTAAATCGGGTTCATATTCCTCGCCAACCACACTAAATGTGAATGGGATTGCAGATTGTCTCGGCAATGTAATTGATTCTGGAGCGTCTGAACCCATCTTCCATGCATTACTATCAATAGTCAATCCTGGCTGGAAAATATCATAATTAATTGCAACAGTCACATCCTCATTACCTGTATTTGTTAAAATCGCATTCCAAGTCCTTTGCCATTGGCGGTGGAATTTCATTTCATCTGGCCAATTATCTGCCTCTACCAGGAATAATGCACCAACCACTAATTCGACAGAACGGACGCCTAAAATCGCTCCTGTAGCTGAGTCGGAAACAGTGATTGTCATATTGTGTATTGCACCATTTAGCAATTCGTCAGAACCACCAAGAGATGGAACCTCAACATTGACTGTTCCATTGATTGCCGCGTCAATAGGCAACACTAATTCTTGGTTATACGGTGTTACTGTCCAGTTTCCTTCAACACTAACATCTACATCGACAGTTTCTGCCAAGTTTCCTAGATTGGTAATATTGAATGTGACATCTTGATCCGTACCTGGTACGACACCCATTTGAGCAGGTGCATTAATTTGAACAACGTGCTCTTCACTAATATTTGCAACAATATTGGCTGATAAATTCAAACCACTATCTGTTGATACCCAAAGTGTTGCCATATAGAAGTCATCGGAACTAGCATCTTCACTCGGATTAATTCTAATCTTCACTGAACTCTCATAGCCAGCTGCAATTAGCATCTGTGTTGGACTTTCAAGTGTGAAATCTACTTCACTGGAGGAAGATGAATCTAGCCAAATGTTGAAATTTGTTGGTGCGTTTCCAGTATTACTAATCTTCACTCTTGTCAAAGGATTATCATAAGCACTCATATCTACTGATTGATTTGTTGGAGAAAGTGATGCGTTGATAACTTCGCCAACCCGTATATTGATTGTATGTGTGCCAATGTGTAGTCCGCTATCTCTTTCCTCAATTCTGATTGATAGCGGTTGTAATGTTTCAGCCGGAGTTTGTGGATCTGTGGTCACCGAGAGTGTGAATCCAGCAATATGTTCTGTTCCAAAAATTGGATGATCTGCTACATCTGCTGACAAATTGTCAATAATGTTAGAGGTAGAAGTTGTTGTATTGAGTGTGGCCGTCCAATTATCAGGCAAGTTGTCAACAATACTCAAACGATATGATGTCAAATCATTTCCAGTATTTGCAAGGCTGAGATAAAAGTCTGTTAGAATACCTACTTCGGCATCTAGGGGACCTTGTTCGAGTATTTCAGCATCTAAAATCTGCGGGATTGTGATTGTTAAATTTCTTGTTACTTCTGTAGCAATTACTCCAGAGCCAGCGTGTACACCTCCAAGTGTAGGAGTCGCAGTGATTGGAATTGCTATGGTTCCTGCTAAGGGATAATCATCAGCTGGGCCTTGTATACCAAATGATGCAGACTGTATTTCTCCAAGAGCAAGCCCGGTGATTAGTGAAGGTGATACATTGGCAGTCCATCTTGGTGCTTCACTGAATCCTCCAGTATTATCGGCTGCGAATGTAATTGTCCCAACGGTAATAGATGCATCAACTGTTTCGGTTAGATCGGTTACTAAATTGTGACGAACTTCAACGCTCAGACCCAATATTTCATCAAGTCCCATTCCATTCTTTGCTGCAATAACATCCTGAACGGTCAAGTCTATGTGGTCTGTAGGGAGGCCTGGGTCTACGACAATCACTGGCCTTACTTCTACTGCTGAAGAGTTAGTGGCAGGCATTCCTCCACCCACTGCTTGGGCCTGTACCCAAACGCTAAGAGAGTCACCAGCTCTATTGTACTCGCTCAAATCAAGCGGGAGTTGAATTGGTGGCACTACCACTGTTAACACTACTGTGACGGTTGAACCACTGTCGATCAATGCTGTTGTTGGAGATGACAAGGTAACGGTCCAATTATTTGCTGCCACACCTAATCCTGCTACTAAATTGAATGAA
>JABIGP010000242.1 GCA_018650105.1 Methanobacteriota archaeon | reverse complement strand
TATGCTGCAATGGCTGCATCGATATCAGTTCCAGGTAATGCTTGTTCGCTCCATTGCAATACATCTTCATTAGCATCTAGCAATACCCATGTTTGTAATTTATCTCCACCCTGCGAATCCGACAAGTAGAGTGCCTCATTGATTGTTTTACCAAGAGTTGGCACAGTAGTAGCAATGGATGTAACATCACCACCGGTATAGTTGGAAATCAAATCAAGCAATTGTGCTTCATTATATTCTTGTTCGAGTGTGATTTGTAAATCGGAACCAACCGTAGCATCAACTGTCTTTTCGTCGACCAATGTTCCTGTATAACCTTGAACCGCTGCAAGTGTGACAATTGATAGAGTCAGTAGCATAATGACTGCTAAGCGATTGACTGATTCAGTAGAACCTGACCCTTTGAGACCACGCTTTACATCCTTTAGCAACGCTGTGCGTCCGAATATTAATTGCATGATTTGAGGACCCTTAGCACCAATTCTACCAAGAAGAAGCGCTCCACCAATCCAAAGTGCAAATGGACCGAAAATTCCCAACAATCCTTCAATGAAGAAATTGGAAACCAAGCCGTCCTCGCTACCATTCATCTCTAGCCATGTATCAATTACTGCGAGCATTCCAAATAGGAAGGCAAGCCAGTGAAGCCAGCGTTTTGGTTCAGTTTTTGTTGTGGTTTTTCGCACACCTTCTTCAATTTCAAGAGCGATGAAATCTCTTGCTCGACTTCGACCAAATAGCAATGCGAGACCTAAGGTGGTGACTGCTGTTAGGATTGTGGCAGAAATACTGAGAGTTGGATTGACGTCAAAGTCACCCGTTCTGAATTCCATGAAGCCTACTGAAGAGAGCACTATTGGCACTGTAAATAACGCCAATAGATATCCTGCTAGCCACGCAACAGAAGACATGACAAATAATTCCAATAGCACCATGCCTTGCAAACTTCTACCATCTGCACCTATGACTCGGTGAATGCTCACTTCTCTCCTACGTTGTTCAAGTGAAAGTACAAGTCCGTAAATCAATACAGATAGAGATAGAATGACAATTGGAATCATAATAATATAATCAAATATTTGGATCAATCCAAGGAATATGTTGAGGAAAATGATAGTTCCACCGATAATATCGGTATAGTATAATTCAACACCCTCGTCGGTGTAATTTTCCCCTTGTACACGTGTTCCAAGGTCTTCAAGCCATTCTTCTGCATCTGCAGTAGATGTTGTCGGCAATTGACCTCTGTCAACTGTTACCCCCAAATACATGTGATCGTTATTGATTAAAGTTGCTCGTTGTGATTCATTGAGAACTTCCCATGTTGTGAAAATTGGATTTGGCCCTAATGTAGGATTTCCAAGGTCCCAAGGGTCATAGATGCCTACAACTGTCAAATCTGTTGCAGTCATCATCATACGACAATATACCATTTCATTGGTTTCAGGAGTCACCTCTCCATCACAATTATCATTTGTTACACCGCCTTCAAGCAAAGTGGATTCATCAACGACATAAGCAAAAGTCAGTGATTCAAGTACATCTCCAACATTGGCTTTAGCCTGAGATGCTACTGTGGAAGGAAGGATTACTCCACGTTGTTCACTCATATTATCAGGCGTTGGCCATTCACCCATTCCAGAAATAATATTGCCACCAAGACGATTTGCAAATTCTCCATCAAATGCCTCAGGTCCTAAGAAACGAACAGAACGCATATCTGAAATTGGAGGACCTCCTTCTGCCAATTCAGGATAACTAAAGGTTACATTTTCCCAATAGGGATTTGAATCATCATAAATTGAATTCATCTCAAGAGGCTGTGCAATAACAAATTCTTGATTGAAGAATCCACCACTATGTATTCCCTGACGACCTAAAACAAGCGTACAATCTGTAAATTCATTGTACTCAAGCATCAACTCATCGCATACTTCGGTCATGGTTGTAGTATTGTTAGACCATCCATCTGATGAATCCGTAGGAGTTCTAGCAAATTCTATTTTGGCATCAAAAGGTTCGCCTTTAAGCGATTCTTCAAAGAATAATTGTGACAACCCTACGCCATATGAGAGTACAGTAGTGATTACCAATGAAGCCAGGAATACACCTGCTATTACTGCCAGTCCTCTCTCTTTACCACGCCATGAACTCAGTGCTGCAAGACGCAATTGCTCTGGAGCCTCAGTCACTTTTCGCAATATTCGTTTTGGCAAATTTAGTGAATGAGCAAAATCACTTGGTTTCAATTCGACCAATTCCTTCTCAGCGCTCATTCTTCTTCACCTCCTTCTTCATCATCTAATCCCCAAGCAGAACGAATATCAGATGCTTTGGTAACTCCATTATTGAGCAAGAGCATCCTATCAGCATTGGAAGCCAAGTCTGGGTCGTGTGTAACCATCAGTATGGAAATTGGATTTGTTTCGTCATGACAAAGGTCTTTGAATAATTGTAATACTTCTTTGCCGCTGGCAATATCCAAATTGCCTGTTGGTTCATCAGCAAGAAGTAGTGGCCTATTTCCTGCAATCGCTCTTGCGATAGCAACACGTTGCTGTTGACCGCCAGAAAGTTGATCTGGAATATGTTCCATTCTATCTTCAAGTCCTACCTTAATCAGTGCTTTGCGAGCTTCTTTCTCGGCTTCTTCTGACGATATACCTGATAATTCAAGAGCCATAGCCACATTGTCTATTGCCGTTAAATGTTCAAGAAGGTGGAAATCTTGGAATATCCATCCAACACATTCCCTTCTAATGTCAACAACATTTGATGGATTTTTCTGACCATATGATCTGCCATCCAGAGTTATAGCACCGTCATCAGCAGGTAACAATCCTCCTATGATGTTAAGAAGAGTTGATTTTCCACAGCCAGAAGGACCCATCAGCGCTACTAATTCTCCAGACTTTAGTTCCATATTGACGCCATTTAGAACTTCTAAACGATTTGCTCCGGAACCAAAGCCCTTTCTCAAGTCATCAACAATAAGCATGTCAAACAAAGCAGTGCTAAATAACTTCATATTTTAAGAAGTGTTTTTTTGAGAAAAAATATGCTCAGCAAATTATGCCAATTATCGCTTGAAAAAATTAAGCCAGGAAAAGAATTTGATTCCATTGGTTACTTCTTGCTGTTGCATAATCATTTCCACATAACTATCTAAAAATTCGTCCATTTTCAAAGCCTCCTTGATTGAAAAACTAAACCCTGCCGCTCATCGATAGAACCTCTAAACAAACTAACACCATAAACGAAATTATTGATTAGATTAGAAAATCCAATAAATATACCGTTCCGGGTTTTTTGCTCATCCATTATTTGCTCAACATATGTTTCTAATTCAATATCCATTTCCATCACTCATCCGGCTAATACACTGTACTCCGATGATGTAAAATGTAAAGCGCACCCTATATTAACAGGCGGTAAAGTTGCCAACACGCAGGTGTAATAATTAAAGTAGGTGTTGAAATAAACACCTATTCGTCGTTTGGCCTACGCGAGAACATTTCATCGTTTACTTTCAAATTTAGAAGGATTTCTCCAAAATCCCTGGCATAAGCACATTGACGCCTCAGTGACTCGGATAACTTGAATTCAAACAATATTGTTGCTGCTTTCTTATTGCTTCTCATCAGTACCTCCTCATGAGATTCGAGTGATTTTTGTGCTTGTTTTAACTGGTTTCGAGCAGCTTCAATTCGGGAAGATTCTTTTGTCCTAATATTGATCATTAATTCCTTCAAAGCATCCAACCACTGAGGAATTGCGCTAAGCGGTGCTGATGTTTGTGCTAATTTGGGCATTTCAAATTCAATCAGATTGGTGCCGATTTGGAATGCATGGTCCATCATTCGTTCTAAACTTCGAGCCAAATTAGAATATTCAAGGGCTTGATGTCTGCTTACTTTCAATGAGGATGCCACTAGATGCGAGTCCAATGCAACTCTTACTTGCCGTTCAACCAAATACAACATCGCATCCACATCCGCTTCACGTTCAGCAACATTCTCGATTAGTTCAATACCTTCTCCATCAAAAACGAGTAGAATATCTCTCATCAACGAGACTAATTGCGAATACATACGGTTTAAACTTGCATACAATGGCATTTCACCACTATTCAACAAACAAACCATTCTCATTGAATTGTTTTCTTCATCTATTATCTCAAAACCGCGTGTGTTTTTCAAAAAACGCCTGATTTCTGATTGATGTTTTTTAGAATTAGTTTCAATATTGGTGATTAAAATTTCATCAGCACCTGAAATGTAAGCCCCCATTAAGTGATCGTGTAAACTGCCGATTTGAATTTCTTCACAACTCAGTATTGCCCTTTGATATTTGTTTTCTATCATATTAAGTGGGGTGATCCTCAAAGCACCGCTCGGCCTCCAATCTATTCTGAGTGGATTTTTTGCTTGTATTGAATTCTCAATAACCCATGATTTGGGAAGGCTGATTGTATAGGTTGCCCCCCCAGTAAGTTGCACTTTTCGCACCTCATATCCACCAAGTCCTTCAGCCATAAACGCACCAATATATATTGACCTATATATATTACCTATAATGTTCAATATATACCGAAACCGATTAGAATGGTACATGGAACCAACCACCATACTTCTCGGAACTGCTTTTGTTGTATGCGCATATATGGCCTGGAACATAGGTGCAAACGATGTTGCAAATGCAATGGGCACCTCTGTTGGTTCTGGTGCATTGACTTTACGCAGAGCAATTATTGTAGCTGCAGTATTCGAATTTTCTGGTGCTGTTTTCTTTGGAAGCCATGTTACTGAGACCATTAGAAAGGGAGTTCTTGACTTTGGTGATGGCGAATTTTCAAAGGAATTAAGTCAGAAATTGATGTATGGTTTTATGGCGGCATTATTGGCTGCAGCAATTTGGCTAACTATCGCTACTAGGTTTGGTATGCCGGTCTCGACAACGCACAGTATTGTCGGAGGGGTTATCGGAATGGGATTATACATCCAGCCTTCTTCTGTGAACTGGGGAAAGGTAACTGAAATTGTACTAAGTTGGGTTGCTTCTCCTTTGCTAGGCGGTATTCTTGCATTCATTTCGTTCTATGTAATCAAACGGCTAATTTTCAACGACGAAGATCCTCTTGCACAAACCAAAAAATTAGCACCGATTCTTGCTTTGCCTACATTTTTTGTACTGGGTCTTGCATTCCAATTCAAAGCATTGAAAGGGTTTTATTCAAATCTAGATGCTGCAGGGTACATAGACAAAGACAAATGGTTGCCAGCAAAGGAAGGAACTACATTCAATCCATTCACTGATGGCGCCTGGATTCCAATAAACAGCCTAGCGGTTGCATTAGCAATCGGAATCGTTGCTAGTTCGATTCTATTTATTGTACTAAGACGCTACCAATTCAAGGAAGAAGGAATGGAGGGGAGTGAACGCGTATTCATTTGGTTACAAATTATCACTGCATGTTATGTAGCATTTGCACACGGTGCTAATGATGTTGCAAATGCTATTGGTCCAATGGCAGCGATTTGGGATATTGCAACTTCTACAACAGGAACATTGACCGATGGTAAGGTTGGAGTGCCACTATTCTTACTATTAATCGGTGGAATTGGAATTACAATCGGTGTGGCTACTTGGGGCTACAAGGTCATGGACACTATTGGCAAGAAAATCACCCATATTACTCCATCAAGAGGTTTTGCAGCTGAATTTGGTGCTGCAACTACAGTACTGATATTCTCTATGCCATTCTTGGCCGTTCCAATTTCTACAACCCACACTTTAGTTGGTGCAGTTGTAGGAGTTGGACTTGCAGGTGGTGCTGGTGCTGTTGATTTCAGAGTATTTGCAAAGATTGCAGCAAGTTGGGTAGCAAGCCTGCCAATCGCTGGTGCAGG
>JABIGP010000239.1 GCA_018650105.1 Methanobacteriota archaeon | reverse complement strand
TCATGGTTTTGGATTTCTAACGATAACGGAGAAACATGGAGCCATGGTGATAATTTCAATCCAACTCCTGGAAACTTAGCAAATTCAGTAGTTGGCACATTTACTGACGCAGGTTCAGAATGTCTCGGCGATGAAGGAGATATTGCAGTTGATGAAAATGATATGGTCTACTATCTTGATACTACTTTGGAAGATAACTGGTGGCACAAGTTCTCTGATGGTGGAAATGTCTACGAATCTCCTTCAACTTGTCAAAGAATGAATACAATGGCTGCAGATGACCGACCTTGGGTTGCTGCACAAGGAGATGGTATCATTCACTATCTTGGAAATTCAGGTGCTTCACCTCCAGAATGTACCTTAGATGTTGGACGTTACTGGTATTATCATTCAGAAAATGGCGGTAATTCATTTTCACAATGCTATTCAATGCCAGGCGGCTGGTCAACGATTTCCAGTCAAAATAATGGCCCATATGTTTTCGTTGCCCAAGAAGATGCTGATTCAAACTCCGGAACTGTACAAATAAGAATTAGCGATGATTATGGTAGAGGTACAGGGCCAGGTCCAAGCGATGGTTCATGGGCAGCACCATTTGATGTTGGTCCAAGAGAAGGCAATTGCCCAGAAGGTTATCCCGTAGTCAACAATAATGAAGGCGGAATGGTTGTTGTTACTTGGGCAGATTGTCCACTTGGAAACACAGGTCCTTGGGAAATGCGCGTTGCGGTTTCATATGATAATGGAACTAATTTCACTACATGGAATAATACTGGATTTGAAAGAGGAATAAACATGTATCCTTTCGTATCAATTACTGAAGAAAATGTAGTCAGTATTGCTTTTTATGGTCTTGACTTCGACCAAAATAATAGCGAAGACGGTTATACTGCTGGCAAAGAATGGTTCCTATATGCTGGTGCTTTGAAAGAACCTCAAGAAGGTGATGAATGGGATTACAGAATCGTTGACCCAACTCCACTCCATACAGTTACTGCCTATGAGGAAAGTAGCGGTGATACCCACGCTTTACACGACTTCTTTGAGACTGTAATGTCACCCGATGGTTCTTGGATGGGAATTGCATACCAAGAAAATGTAGGACTTCATCCATTTGAAGAAAATGAAGAGCAACGTTACATCAAATTCATCCGAGGAGATATGTCTGCAAGCCACGATGTAATAATTCCAGAAGAAGAAGCAAGCATGGAAATGCCTTTCTTGAATCCTTGTGAAATCATTGCAATCGTTAGACCAGAAACTTGCTGAGGTGTTTATTTGAATCAAATAAAAAAGCGCTGGTTGAATCAACGATTTCCTGAATTTTCTTTAGAAGATGAAGATGGTAATGATATTTCAAATAATTCCTTAATTGGCAAGTGGAGTGTCATTTTTTTCTATCCCAAAGATAATTCTCCAGGATGTACTATTCAAGCAGCAACATTTGCAAAATACCATGAATCTTTTGCAGCATTGAATTGTCAGATAATTGGAATATCTTCAGAAGGAACAGAATCGCATAAAGAATTCCAATGCGACCATCAATTACCATACTCCTTGTTATCGGATAAGAAAGCAAGACTGCATCGAGAAATGGATCTTGGAAACACTCTTGGATTGATTCCAAAAAGAGTGACATTTGTTGTTGATGAAAGGGGCTTTATCCGCTATATTTTCAATTCACAATTTGCAGTTAAGAAGCATGTTTCAAAGGTCTTAAAATTCTTGAAGACAGCGTCAAATATTTCTCTTGATGAGTAAATTTTGGGTATATCAACTTAACATTGAACGGGGGGATATTGATAGGTAGCCCCTCCTATGGAGGGGCATGTTGGCAAGGCGGGTAATGGTTCTCGGCTTGACCGCGATGCTGCTCAGTTTTTTCCCAATGGCTTCTGCAGATGACACATTACAGGCTGCTTCCCCGCTTACAGATGGTGTTTCAACCAATGGCTATGTTTGCTATGATGATGGTTGTTCACCCACTGACGAAGTTGATTGGTGGAAAATCAGTGCTTACAAAGGAGATATCGTTCAAATCGGATTTTCTGGTTCCATGAACAATGGATTCCCATTAGTGGGTGATGGTTGGGAAGCAGATTTCTCTATCCACGATTCCACCGGTTCACAAATATCGAGTCAAAGTATGAGCGATTCGAGTTCTTCGGCTTCACTATCTACTACAATGTCTGGTGCAGGATGGATTTATGTCAAAATCAAAGGAAAAGATTCTTGGTTTAATGATGGAGTAGATTATACGCTAACACCGTCATTGAATCAAGATAACCGTGATACTGATGAGGATGGATTTGTTGATAATGATGATGATTGTGACGATTTGGTCGGAACTTCAACCAATGACCGCAATGGATGTACTGACACTGATGGAGATGGATGGTCAGATTCAGATTCAGGTTGGGGCGTGCAAAATGGTGCAGATGCCTTTGTATTGGATCCAACACAATGGCTAGATACTGATAATGACGGGTATGGTGATAATTTTGAAGGAAATCAAGGTGACCACTGTCCCTACAGCCGAGGATATTCAAATCTTGATAGATTCGGGTGTCTTGATTCCGATGGAGATGGTTATTCTGATGAAGATCCGGGGGCATTGAATGGAATCAGTGCTTGGTTTGCCCACCCAATCGGTGCAGCAGATGCTTTTACTTACGATAACACCCAATGGAATGATACCGATGCAGATGGCTTTGGAGATAATTGGCATGATGAATCATGGAACTTGTCTAGATCTCAATGGGGAATCGGTCAGTGGTTGCTCAATACTACAACTCCTGATGCTTGCCCATTCATAGTAGGATACTCCTCTCAAGACCGTTTTGGATGCCCAGATAATGATGGCGACGGCTGGTCAAACGGTGATGAAAATTGGACGATAATGAATGGCTCAGATGCATTTGTTGACGAGCCCACTCAATGGAGTGATAGGGATTTTGACGGATGGGGCGACAACCACTCTGAAGGTGCAAAATTGGTTGATGATTTCTCGGACAACCCGACTCAGTGGCGTGATACTGATGGGGATGGATGGGGCGATAACAGAACCTATGGGGCAACTCAAGTAGATGATTTCCCATTTGTTAATTCTCAGTATAGAGATACAGATGGAGATGGTTATGGTGATAATTTCACTGGCTTTGAAGGCGATGTATGTGTATATTCAACAGCCGAAGAAGTTGAATCCGGATGGATTTCACACTTTGACCGTCGAGGGTGTAGGGATTCTGATATGGATGGTTATTCCGACCCAACCAATGATTGGATTTCACATCCAGCAGGATTTGCAGATGCATTCCCAGACGACCGTTCTCAATGGTTTGATAGTGATGATGATGGTTTTGGAGATAACATAGAATACTTTGATGGCCAATCTTGGAGAGAATCCTATCGTGGAGATTCATGCCGTACTACTGAAGGTTCCTCAACAATGGATAGATGGGGTTGTCCAGATTATGATGGAGATGGTTGGTCAGACCCTACAGTGCATTGGTTAGCAAGTCCTGGAGGTACTGCTGATGCTTGGCCATACGATAGCACTCAATGGCACGATATTGATGGTGATAATCGAGGCGATAATCCTCTTGGCACAACTGCTGATGCCTGTGTTGATTCAGCAGGAACCTCGCTTGGACCTATTGCAGGTGGAGATAGATGGGGTTGTCCGGATACCGATGGAGATGGTTGGTCTGATTTAGGCGACGCTTTCATTCATGAACCAACGCAGTGGAGGGATTCTGATGGCGATGGATATGGCGATGATGAACTTGGTAATCGTGGTGATGCTTGTCCAGAAACTAGAGGAACTTCTCTACTTGACAGATTGGGTTGCCGCGATACTGATGGAGATGGTTGGAGTGATCCGACCGACAATTGGAAAGCACATCCACATGGTAGTGCTGATGCCTTCCCTACCGAAGCTTTGCAATGGAAAGATAGTGATGGCGATGGATTTGGCGATGTCCCATTAGGGGCCCTACGCGACGATTGCCCAGACGTCTATGGATTATCTAAGAGAGATGTACAAGGGTGCATAGATAGCAATGGAGATGGTTGGTCAAATGAATATGGAGAATATGCAGCAGCGATAGCAATAATGGGTGAAGACCCAGCAGCGTCTTGGTTGACATACCTCGTGATTGGCTTAGGATTCATTCTCGGTGCAGCAGCAGCCCTTGCCGTAAGAGTTAGCAGGGAGAATCGAGAATTAGGAGATGAATTGTTCAATGCAAAGGTAAGTGATGAAGAGATTTCAATGCTCGCTGAAGAAGATGATGAAAAAATACCAGACGGAATGATACCATTATCTGAATTACCACCTCTTAACCCAGATGGAACATTTCCAGAATTGCCAATGCCAGATTTAGGAGGTGAAAATGATGCGTGAAACGAATTATTCTTTGCTAATTATCACAATATTATTCGCTACGATTTTAGCCCCACAAAATAGCAGTATTGCAAGTGCTGAAGAATCTGGGATTTCATGGGAAGAACAGATGCTGCAGGATGAAGGAATAATTATTGTCGCGTTGAGAAATGATACACTGGACCTTAATCAAGATGGAGAAACCGATGCCATTCGTGTTGTTGTTATGGTCAATACCACCAGAGAATGGATTGATATGGAAATCAGACTCTTGGGTGATTACAAAGATAAGCAGGTAGTTGAAAGTGCCTCCTTGTCCTTTACAGGTCAAACTAATGTCAGCATAATGTATGATGCATGGGCAAATGGAGAGCATAGTCTCTCATTACAATTTGTTAACGCAGAAGGCAATATTTTCTTGACCTACCAACTTCCGACTTATTCATTGGTTCCAGCACTGAAAACACCGAGAATCAATTTACAACTTAGCGCTCCTCCTTGGATTGAAACAGGCGATGAATGCCTAATCAAGAGAAATTTTTCAGATGAAACAGGCCCTCGCTATGATGCAATTGGCACAAGAACTTTCTCAGGAGCACCATTTACTGTCTTAGATGATCAACCAACATTGGATTGTTCACATTGGCCTGCTGGTGAATATCAGTTAAAGGAATCATATCGTAATGGTTTAGGACAAACAGCAGAATCATGGCTTAATTTGACGATTCATAATAGAGAAGCTCCCGCTTTCTCTCTAATTGCAAATGGTAATTACAATTCAACTGATATTCCATGCAATGTAGAAATGATAGCCAACATGGTAGTTGTTGATTTTGAGCCATTTGAAAAGATTTGGCGGATTCAAGGAAAATTAATTGAACAGGCTAATGGGAGTGAGTTTGATTGTTCGGCATTATCTGCAGGAGTTCATTTGATCTCTCTTGAAGTGATAAATAATGAACACATTTCAACTATTGAAGGAATCAATTTAGTTAGGTTACCTGCCGATGACTTGACAGTTGAAGAAGAAAAGTCACTACCTTCTCGTTCAAAGGGAGAACAAACTCCTACAGAGTCAGTTGGCTGGTTTTCAATAGGTGCATTGGGATTGATTGTCAGCGTATTGGTATACATTATTTTGGTACGTGTTCAAGAAGGTCCTGAAATGGTAGAACTACCAAATCTTGGCCCAGAGCCACAAATACTAGCAGATGGTTCACCAGACACAGAAGGATTGCCTACAACAATGGATGATGATGGCGTAATGTGGAGGCAACATGCAGATGGAGCCATGGATTGGTGGGACCAGGAATTGCGAGTCTGGCATCGGTGGTGAGGCATTGATTGAAAAAATACTCGAGGAACCAATTCAGTTTGGAATCTATTTTTTAGGTCTAATAGCGGCATTAATTATTCTAAGGATGATTTATGTTTGGATGTTCATTATTAGGCTTCGTAAGCCGAAAATAGAAGCCGATTGGCGCCCTGATTGTAAATTTCATGGTGAAGCAATTATTGATGGGACAAAAATCACATTCAAAAATGTAAGAGATTTTTTCTGGCGCACAACCAAGGATTATGATGAAAATTGGGTTGATGAGATTACGGTTGATTCTGAAGAGATCAAGGATATTTGGTTTGTAGTTGACCATTTTCATTCAATAACTGGGTTGGCACATACATTAGTAACCATTGAATTCAACGATGGGATGTGTCTATCTTTCTCGTTTGAAACAAGAAGGGTAGTCGGTCAAAGATATCACCCATGGGATGGACTATGGAGAAACTATGAATTGTATTTGTTGGTTGGTCTTGAGAGTGACATTATGGGTCTTCGAACAAATGGAAGAAAGAATATGGATTATATGTTTAGAGCAATTACACCACCTGGTAAAGATAAAAAAATGCTATTCAGTCTAGCATATAGGTTGAATCAGTTAGGAAAATCTCCCGAATTTTATAACTCGCTAACTACTACATGCAATACTTCAATCGTTGGCCTTGTCAATAAAGTGACCCCGGGCAGAATACCATTTACATGGAGGAATTTTTTCCCAGGATATACTCCAAGAGCAGCTTACAAACTAGGACTGATTGAAGATGTTGGAGGATTTGAGCAAACTCTGGAGAAGGCAAGAATTGACTTGTTTGCACAACAATGGGATGGAGAAGGAAGTTATTCAGAAATGCTTAGAGAACATTTACCATAATTATCTCAGCGCTCAATCAACATTATTAGGTCTCCACCGCGATGTGAAATTATTATTTCTTCACCTGTAGATTCATTGTGTAATCCATTGGTTCCCGGTGATAATTGTTCATTATATAGTGGCCATTTTACACCACTAATATTGACGCCTTTAACAGAGCCTATTGCAAATAATGAAATGTTCTTTCCATTTTCTATAGAATCAATAGTTAAACCTTCTTTGGCAACTAATCTTATGCTCCATTTATCGAGGTGCAATATGGCATTTGAGTTGTGTTCGCACAGTGAAAAATAAGCCCCGATTTGGTGATCTAATCTCCCACCTTCAATGCCGATAACATCAATATTTTTTGCCTCAATACTTTGGCAATACTTTAACGCCTTAGATAAGTCACTTGAGTTTTGATTTAACATTGGAATTACTGTGATTGGCAATGATTTTATTTGAGATTCTATTATTTCATTTGGAACAGAATCTAAATCTCCAATGATGCAATCTGGAATGATGTCATTTTGTAATAATTGAACGATTGCTCCATCGCATGCGACTATGAATTGACAATTGTCAACCAATGGTTTCCAAATTGCTTTCATCGGCCAATTTCCATTGGCAGCAATGAGTACATTTGCACCCTGCATGAAGTAGCCCATGAGTTCTTCATTGTCAAATACACCTATGAATTATTTTCATTATTGAGTTCCGTAGTCATGACCCCCTATGGGGGTCAAAGTGGTCAAATAGCGAGAAGCGTTTAGAAGGATAGGCTTCATCATGACGCTATGCCGGATGCGAGCAGCAAGTCTTTGCCAATAAAATCGGTGCTTCTCGCATTCTTTTTCCTTGCACAAATATTGACTCCAATCCTCTCCAATGTGGCAGTTGAGGAAGAACTTTTATTGCCACAAGAACCTATTATGGGCGTCTCAATGGTACCATTTTCAAATGGATATGGCCATGATTTTGCCGATACCACAATTGATTTTGATGGACTTCTCGGAGCAAAAGTAAGAAGTGAATCAGCCTTGGATGTTTGGCGAAGTGAAGCACTGAATGACCAAACACTCTGGGAGAATTTCACTAATGAAACACCAGGGACTCCTGATATTGTGGTAACTGGTCGAGAGAAACTTAATTTTTGCTGGTCAACAGTTGAAGGTAATATTCGTGTTGCTGGACGCTATATTAACGGTAATTGGGATGGTTCATTAGTTGATTCAGTAACACCTGCCTCCAACCAATCATCTTTGGTTGATTGTGCACTTTCAGTGACAAATAATGGAAGGTATCAGTTGTTGTATGCTGATGGCAACGATCTAAAAATGGCCAGAATTGCTCAAGAATCAGCCGTATACACATCAATTTCATGGCATACAAGAACAATAATCGAAGATGCTAATGTGACGCATTTGGAATTGTCAAAAACTTCTCAAGATTTAGAATGGGGTTTATTTAGAAATACTGAAGGGCAATTGTGGCAAGTAAATTATTCTGGAACAAGATGGGAAACAGCACTTATCGATGATGGACCAGTTGGAATAGATATTGAATTATCAATTGATTCAGATGAAGTAACTCATATTTTGTACACCTTACCAACAGATGGCGAAGTACGTTTAATCAGAATAGAAAACGGGGTCCAAGAGAGCCGTGTTTTGTTTAGGGATAGCAATTTAAGTCAAATAATTGGAATGGGATTAGATTCTAATTTTGTTGAACAAATAGCAACATCAGTTGTTGATGGAGATGAGACAACAGTCCAACTACTTCGTTCACTTTCTGGTCAAGATGATGGTAGAATTGATACACAAGAAAAGTGGGTTATTGCTGGTCCACAAGATGTCATTGAGGGAGATGTGCTTGTAGGTGATTTCAATGCTGATGGGTTTGATGATTTAGTATACACAAATCCTTCTGCAAGTAGTGATGGATTGGTTGAAAACGGCCAAGTGAAAATTTACTTTGGCTCAGCAATTGGTCCATCTACTGCGGAAGCAGATATTGTAATCAATGGTACTTCAACAGATGATAAATTGTCATCTGGTGTTGCCATTGGAGATTATAATGGCGATGGGTTTGATGATTTAGCATTGGGCTCACCAGGGTTTGATGTTTCAAATAACACATCACATGATAATGGAAAAACAGAAATCTTCCTCGGAGAGAGTAATGGCCTAAACAATTCATCTTGGTGGAATCAAAGTGGTTCACTTGGAGATGCATTTGGATGGAAAATTGAATCCATAAGCGATTGTGATTTTGATGGTGATTTTGAATTAGCTATCGTTTCAAAGAATTGGTCTCAAACAATAATATCAGGTCTATCCAATGTCACAACTAATGGTAAAGTTAGTATCTATTTAGGAAATCCATCGGCATTAACTCTTGATAGAAATATCAGCCAAAGTAGAAATGGTAATTTGTTTGGAAGAGCATTAGCAAGTGGGGGAGACCTAAACGGAGATGGCTTTGCAGATTTGGTAATTGCCAATACCGATTCTGAAGATGATCCTACAGGATATTCCTCAATCGAAATATTCTATGGTACAATGTCTGGTTTCAATGGTACACCCGATGCGTATATTGAATCCTTATCACAAGGACGTTTGATGGGATGGCAAATTGAAATTATTTCTGATGTTAATGGTGATGGATTTGACGAATTAGCATTCTCTGAAATATTCAATGGGACTACTACTTATCAAGCGGGTAAAGTGTGGATTTACTATGGTTCTGTGAATGGAATTAGTGGAGGTACACCTGATTACACGATTGTAGGAGATGCACCTAATTCAAGAATGGGATATGCATTACGTAGTGCTGGTGATGTTAACGAGGATGGATTTGGCGATATGCTAGTCGTTGAAGATGGAGCATTGAAGAATGGAATTGTCAAGTTAGTCTTGGGTTCAGCCTCTGGCTTTAGAAGTGATATACAGACGATTGTGCAGGGTAATAGTGGAGAAAAATTCGGTGTATCAATTGCTTCTGCTGCAGATTTGAATGGCGATGGGCTCAATGAATTGATTCTCAGTAAAAGAAATTCAAATCGAGGTGCATCATATGGATTGGATTATCAAATCTTATCTGAAAGAGACTGGGAAGCAACCGAATTCAATTATCAGGGCGAGTTGTTATCTTTGACTCTCGCCGCATCAGCATCAGGTGAAACGAGCATGATGTTGACAATGGTTGCTGATAATTCCACCCAACTACACAAGTTGGAACATGCTAATGATGGTAGTCCAATAGGGGTGTGGTTAGATCAATTAATCACAACATCAAATGAAAACAACACAACTGTTGAATATGCTGTTTCAAATGCTGGAAGGCCAATTATCCTTACCAGCGATGCCGCAAATGGAATTGTCTATCACACTGCTTCGGCATTTTCAGCAGTTGAGAATGAACTGGTAACCATTGGAACAATGGGTCAATATCTCGGAAGTACAATTGATGAACAAGGACGACAACATCTTGCATATACTTCCGGAACAGGAAATCAGATTTTTGTTAGCGTTGAGGATGAATCTTCTTGGACACATGAAATGGTTAGAGGTTCAATCGCATTAGATTCAGAAATTTCAGTTATCGTAGATTCTAATAATAATACAAATTTGATTTATAGAGATACATCAGATGATAGTCTTGAATTGGCTACAAAGATAGGTTCATGGTCATTAACAACTATTGGAGATGTAGGTGACGCGGTAAGTTCGGACCACCCTGCATTATTACTGCCAAATGGTTCATTTGCAATAGCGTTGATTGAGTCAGATGGAATAAACTCTAACTTGAGTCAATGGGTTTGGAATGGCACCGCAATCACATCTACTGTTCTTCAGGCAGAAACAGATTTATCCTCTGATATAGATATGGAATTATCCGATGATGGATATTTGTACATCACTTCAATGACTAATTCGGGAACTCTTTCACTCTTCAAGAGCATGTGGAATGAAAGTAACTGGTCCAATCCAACAATGCCACAACCACAGGGTGGAATTAATGATTACCAAGTTGATTTAGAAGTCACCACTACTGCAACAATGGCGATAAGAGGAAATGGAAATAGTGATGTCATCTATATTGAAGATGATGAAGGTAACTGGACGACAATTGCTACACAACCTCCATCAGCATCAGCAGGTGCATGGGATTTGATTGAACTTGATGACCACTATGTCATTTTGACGAGTGAGCCAACCAGTAATTTACTAACATGGAATTCATTATCAAAACATCAAATCAATGGTGAAGCAGCACCTTGGATGAGTATGTCTTTTGGAGATATTAGCACAGGTAATTCCATAGATGCAGATATTGATTCTAATGGGACCATCATTCTATCTATTTGGGATTCGACAAATAATGATGTAGATTTATTGAGATTATATTCAGATCAAGACAGAGATTTAATTTTCGATTTATTGGATTTGATGCCGACAATAGGTAATCAGTGGGCTGATAATGACGGTGATAATTATGGAGACAATAATTTGGGGCCTTCATTTGATAGTTGCCCTACAGTTTCTGGCTCTTCTTCTTTCTTCGAAATGGGTTGCTCCGATTTTGATAGCGATGGATATTCAGATTCAGTAGACGATTGTTCAGATGTTGGAGGTACTTCATGGATAGACCGACAAGGGTGCATAGATGTAGACCAAGATGGTTGGTCAGATAATGATGGAAGTTATTATTTGGGCGATGAATTTTCAACCAATTGGAAACAATCTAAAGATACAGATAATGATGGATATGCAGATAATTATGGTCCTGATTGCTGTACTACATGGCTAGACCCTTCCGCAGCACCAGGTGATTTATTCCCATATAATCCAAGCCAGTACCAAGATTATGATGGCGATGGTTGGGGCGATAATGATTCAGACCCAATAAGTGGAGATAACTGTCCATGGGATTGGGGCTCTTCTTGGCGTGACCGATTTGGTTGCCTTGATAGCGATGGTGACGGAGCAAGTAATCCTTCAGAATTGGGGACATTCCTTGAATGGAATGTATCACGTGGTGC
>JABIGP010000238.1 GCA_018650105.1 Methanobacteriota archaeon | reverse complement strand
CGAGCAACCTTTCCTCCATCACCAGGACGAAGTTCAAGGTTGTTGATTGCAGTTCCTTCAGGAATGTTTGCGAGTCTGGTAATGTTACCAGGCTTTAGAGATGCAGTGTCACCAATTGCGACACTGCTTCCGATTGCGATTCCTTCAGTTGCTGCTACTAGACTTGTTTCTCCATCTGGTAGCTTGACTCTTGCGAGAGGTGCAGAATGCACAGGAGAGTGTAGTAGTTCAGTTACTTCACCGACGACATCGGTTGCGCGTGGCATGCGATTTGCACCTGGGAAACGATGACTCGCCACGCGGTAACGTGGAGAGGAACCTTTTCGTTGTGCTCGGATTCTCTTACCCATGATAATTCACCTCAGAATGCTCCTAGACGCATAGCCGCGTCCTCGGCGTCGTATCCTTCAGCAAGGCGCACTGATGCGTGCTTTCCATGCTTTGTGTTACGAACATTTACTTTTGCAACTTCAACTTCGAAGAGTGTTTCAACAGCTCTTGCGATTTGATGCTTAGTTGCACTACGATGGACAATGAACTCAAGGCGGCTCTGACTTGAACGAGCCTCCATTGATTTCTCTGTTAGCCATGGTTGAATGATAATACTGTATGCGTCCATAATATTCACCTCAGTTAAGAGCCTCCACAGCCGCCTTGGTAAAGACGGTTAGACGACCAATGTCGCCACCAGGAGCCAAATCTTCTGCTGATAAGTTACATGCTGCAACTACATCTACTCCAGGTAGATTTCTTACAGCGTGTGCAAGACCGGATTTCTCCTTAACCACCAATAGAATTGACTTAGGAGTCTTGTGTACACGTCCTCTCATCTTTCCTTTTCCAGCACGGATATTTCTTCCATCACGTGCACGGCGAAGATCGTCACCAAGTCCAATCTCATTGAAGATTGATACTACCTTTCTTGTAGCACTACCATGATTGAATTGTTCGATATCAAACTCTTCGCTCTTTCCATCACGTACTTCTACATAGTTTCCAAGAATTAGTGGAAGAGAAGTAATGTCGTCTGAGAAGCGGTGACCACGGTTAGCAACGGTTTCAATATCTGTTGTTGCTGAAAGTGCTGAATTTCTTGCGATTTTTCGCTCCCTTGAGTTCATCTTACGAGCCCAGATTTTCTCAACCTTAGGACCATGTGCACGGCGTCCACCTAGTGTGTGTGGATTTTGTGCTCCACGACGTTGTCCGGTACGGCGCATAATACGAGATACACCTCGTCCCTTACCCCACCATTCAACGGAGTGCTTCATACCGGCCATAGGCGCTCGCTTTCCAACGTGTGCATTTGAACCGTATGCTTGTCTGCGGTTAGCACGTGCACTTGCAATTGCTAACTTGATAATGTCCTCGCGAACTGGTGCTGAGAATGCTTCAGGAAGAGTTACTTTCTTTCCTTGAGAAACTTCTACAGAGAAGTTTTCTTGAAGGCGTCCTGCATCAAGTTCATCTTGACTGACATTATTTGTAATATCCATTACTGCTACTTTCATGCTCAGACCCCCTGCTTAGATGCTGTACTTACGTAGGTAATCTCGTAATCTGGTAGCACTTTGCCGCTACCACGAGTTGCGTCACGGAACCTAATCAAGCGCTTTGCAGGACCAGGGACGCTACCATGAACTAGAATATAATCGGACTTTACTTCACCATAGTGAAGGAATCCACCAGATGGAGTAATCGAATGCTCTTCTGGATTTGCTACACGAAGAATACGCTTGTTGTACTCAGTTCTTTGGTGATATCCAGTTTGTCCACCTTGACGAATAGACTTACGGACATACCCATCACCGAAAGCACCCATGTTTCCATGTTGACGGCGTTTCTTTGAGTTCTTGTGAGATAGTAGTTTTCCACCGAATCTCTTGATTACACCTTGCCATCCATAACCCTTGGTTACAGCGACAATATCTGTAAGTCCGCCTTCTTGGAATGAATCAGTGAATGAATATTCTTCACCGAACTTTTCCTTAGCGAATTGAAGTTGTTCTGAGAAATCGCCACCATCAAGACCCATCTCCATTACATCAGGAACCTTTGTTGGGATTCCTGAAACTGAGGAAGGTTGAGTTGCTACGATTAGACGCACTTCACATAGATCTGCATTGTTTAGATTCTCAAAGTGCTTATCTGCATCGTGCTCTTTGCGCTCAGGTAGTCGCTTGAATAATTCTGGGAAAGCATCTGCGATTTGGCTGGCATCTGACCAAGCCTCTCCGACTGCTCTCTTACCGTATGGAGTCATTTCATATCCACGAACACCAAGAATTCTCATCTTAGGGCATTCTACTACGGTTACTGGAACACGTACTTCCTGACCTGCTGAAGGGCTTGTTGGGTTTAAATCGCGGGAAAGAATGTGGGTCATACCAGCTTTCCAGCCAGCAAATCCTTGCACTCTTACTTCGCTCGCATCGGTTGTAGGCCACGATTTTACATGTCCGAATGGACGTGAAGACCGCTTACGCGGGCTAAACGCCATCGATCCACGTCGTGGGTGATTTCTCTTTGCCATGTGGGATTCCTCCAGTTTTTGTTACAACGAATTGGCCCCACCGAAGGGGCGTACGAGGGCTCTCAGGGTAGGAGAAGCCGTGACACTGCGGCCCATTTCCACTATTGGGAAACGAGACTATAGGAGTCCTCTAGGGATTGTCCTGTGTGTCTGGCTACTCACCTTTAAGCAACCCTCCGACCAACCTCCCCTATATGAGTGGTTCGGTTTGTAAATGCGGCTTAGTGTAGTGGTTCTTGAACAAACAGACCAACCGATTATCGTACTAAAAAATATCCGATTCATAGCATTATTATTTTCTATTTCACTTTCATTATTCTGCGGCTCCTCGCATTATCCTTTTTTACCCTCGCCGCGAAGGAAGAGATATGGCAACTGTCCAACATCCATTCCTAAAAGATGGTGTTGAGGCAAGGGCATACCAATTTAATGCCCTAAATTACTGCTTATCAGCATCGACATTGATGGTCATGCCCACCGGTTTTGGGAAAACTGCAGTTGAATGGATGGCGATGGCGAATTGTTTGCACAAGAAATTAGGTAAAGTTCTACTTATTGCACCAACAACAGGATTAGTTGACCAACAGCAAAGAATGGCAAGAGCGATGATAAATATTGATGAGGAATCGATTATCACCTATACCGGCGATAATGCTCCAGCAAAAAGGCCGGAGTTATGGAATAATGGAACAATCATTATCGCAACACCTCAAGTTATTCGCAATGATGTGCAGAACGGATTGATAGATTTGACTGATTTGGGGTTGCTCATTTTTGATGAAGCACATCATGCGACGGGAAACCATGCTTATTCACAGGTTGGGAAACTGATTGATCAAGAGAATCCCAAGTGTACCGTTATTGGAGCCACAGCTAGTCCTGGTTCAACCGAAGCAGGAATCTTACAGGTTGCAAATAATTTGAACATCCGTACCTTCTCAATCAGCAAAAAAGAAAGTTCTCTTTTGCAGGCATACAAAGTCAATATGCAAATCACTCCACACTACTTAGAACTGAATGATGAATTAAAAAAGATAATCCAACCGTTAGAAGTTCACCAAAATGCCGAGGCAGAGCAATTAAGAAAAATGGGTTTTTTAGCCCCTACAGGCCATCTCACTTCAAAACTGATAGAAAATGCACAACGTAGTGCGAGTATCGCTATCCAAAGAAGAGATGCTCGTGGCTATAATGCTGCGAGAAAAATATCAAACCTGCGCAGAGTTCATATTTTACTAGACTTGCTTAGAACTCAAGGATTGAAATCTGCTCAAGCATTTGTTGACAGGGCAGAAGAGGATGGAAGAAGTGGCCAAAGAGGAACAAATAGTTTCATTGCATTACCATGTATTCATAAATTTAGAAATATTTCAAAGCAATCTGAGGAATTACATCCAAAACCAAAACATACTGCAGAATTATTATCTCGTCAACTGAAAGAATCACCAGAGAGCAAAGTACTGATTTTCACCGAATATAGAGATACAGTTGAATTACTTACGGAGAAACTTAATTCTATAGAAGGAATCGTTGCGGACAGATTTATTGGACAATCCGGCACTGGAAGTAGGAAGGGAATGAGTCAAAAGCAACAATTAGCACAATTACAACGATTCCGTGAAGGTGACATTAACGCACTAATTGCTACTTCAGTAGGCGAAGAAGGATTAGATGTTCCTGCAGCAGATTTAGTGATATTATATGAGCCAGTTCCTAGCGCTATCCGCACAATCCAACGAAGGGGCAGAACTGCGAGACAACGAGATGGGGAAGTACATATTCTGATAACAAAAGATACTAGGGATGTATTCGTCTATATTGCATCAAAGCGTAGAGAAGAGAAAATGTACACCTTGTTGGAAAGAATAAAAAAACGAGGTAGAATGATATTTGTTGAACCTCCGACGGATGTTCTTTCAGATTTCAGCGTAAACGAAAATGGGAAAAATATCTCTGCTGTTGACTTCTTGGCTGCCGAAAAAGAACGGCTGGAAAAGTTATTTCCAATAATAGAAACAGCAGTACCTGAAACTGTTGATGAAGTGAAAACAGAAGCAAAAGATGAAACCAATAGCATTCCGATAATAAGCCCTGCAATGCGAAGACCGAGTAATCAAATGGGATTAGAGGCATTTATTGGCACCGATGACAAAAAGAAATCAATTGTTGATGAATCTGTAGATGAGGTAATTCCTTCTGCACAATCATCAAATCAATGGAATGTCATACTAGATGGTTCGCAGCAAAAACAAATCGAGATGGATGATGCTGGCCATGGAATCATCCAGGTTGATCATCGTGAAGCATCCACTACATTTGTTGCACATATGCGCAGCCTGCAATGTAATATCCAACTTACTCATTTGTATCATGGTGATATTCGTATTTCAGATAGAGTATTGATTGAGAGAAAAAGTTCACGCGATATTATCTCTTCACTCATGGATGGACGTCTTCTATCACAATGCAGACGATTGCTCGCTGCTGCACCTCGGCCACTATTACTGGTTGAAACAGGAACTGGCAATGGTCATGCAGTCCATCCAAACGCTGTTCTTGGAGCATTGGCACATATCTCATTGGACCTAGGGGTTCCTGTAATGATGACCAAGGATGCTAAGGAGTCTGCTCATTTCATTAGTATCGTTGCAAAACGGGAATTAGATTTATTGGAAAAATTATCCTCTTATTCCTTGGCAAAACAATCTACTGCTGATTCGCAAAAAGAGGATATTGACAATTGTATTAGTGCGGCCAATAAAGAAATACTTGCAATAATCAATGAACAAGAAGAAAATGGACCTCTGGCAAAGCGTTGGGATAAACTCGTTTCCAAACAACGAGTTGAAGTTCTTGCAGCGATTCCTAATCTTGGGATGAAAAAGGCGCAATTATTACTCGAACATTTTGGCACTGTAGCAGCCGTATTATGTGCAAACGAAAATGAATTATCAAAGGTTGAGGGAATAGGCCCTGCTACTGCTTCAACGATACAAGAAATACTGCATGCCTAAGCATTCAACTTCCGATAATCAGTGCCCGAGTTCTTAATTGAGCTAATCTATCAGGGTAATGGCCTAAAGCAAATGCTACAATTTCCGCAAGATGGACCACAGGCATTGCTGTATCTTTTCCAGTTAGTTTACCTGCCCTTGATTGATAAGAATCGAGATTGGAATGGGAAATAGTACAAGCGCTGACCATCATATCGGCTCCATTCTGTTTTGCGTCAGAAAGAACTGCTGCAGTCATTGCCATTGCAGTTCCTTCAAGAGTAAGTAGAGAAGGAGCGCCAACGCTTTGGCACTTTAGTTCGAAATCAATTGGTACTCCACCTAATGCAGTGATCAATTGCTCCAAATAACTTGGAAGGAAGATATCATCGTCTCCGCAAGCACCTTCTCTTTGCATATTAGAACCATAGTATCCAGCAATATTCAGATTAATTGGATTGATTACTGCATCTCTTATCTTGTCCAAACCAACCTCTTCAACCAAGTAATGAAGAAGATGACGGGATTTAGATTCTCCTGAATATTCTATTCCTGATGTTCTAGCGATTAAATTGTTCAGTTGCGAAGCATATAGAGAATCAGCAGCAAGAGTATCAGCAGTCTCACACATTATTGCATGTGAAGTTGCACAAGTAGTCATGATATCAATGCCTTTTTGTTCAGCAAGTGCGAGATTACGAGCAACTAATGAATGTTGTAATTTTGCTGATGCCTGACTAATAATATTGCCACCATCGCTTGATGCTTTAGGGATTTCAACTAAATCAATTCCAAGTGTCTTACACAATGGTACGATACAATCCTCAACTTCCATAGAAGCTGCTCTTGCTGTATTACCTGGATAATATGCTACCTTTGCCATACCAATCACCTCAGAACCTCTTGTCAATTTCATTGAATAGGCTGACTACCTCGTGGTGAGCGTCAACCTTGGAGTTAATCATGTTCGGAATTTTTCCGACACCTGCAGGAGGCATTAGTAATCCTTGCAGTCCACGAATAGGTGGGCCACCATTGCGAGTAAATCCTAGTACCATTCTTGCAGAAACTCCATTGAAAATATTGCTAACTAAGCCCAATGGACCTAGAACTTGGCGATATAGTGTGGTTTCATTGACATTACCAGTCCACTTTACACTGCGGCCATACCACTTCACCAAGCGTCCATGCTTTCCGGAGTAATCACTTGCATTGAGTAGGTGTGCTCTTGCTTCAATTAGTCCACGAGCCGCTAGTTTACCATCAGAACCATAACGGGCGATAGAGGATAAATCAGCCTCAGCCCATACGCCATCTGATTCATTCAATGAAGAAATAATACTTCTCCTTTGCTCCCCTCCACAGCGTGGGTCTTCAGCACGTAGCCATTGTTGTAAATGGACTCCAGGACCTTCATATGATTTATCATAAACAGAGGTATCAGACATTGATTGAACCAATTGATATGACAAAATATCACTCTTCTGATGTAATATTGTCGCACTTGAAGCATCCATTGTACCAACTGCTGCACCGTTCAATAATCGAGCGCCTTCTCTTGGGTCGGCTCTCATCCATGGCTCAGCTCTTGCTCTTGCCGCCTCATATCCAGACAAATCAACAATTAAATCACGAATGATAGGCAATCCTGGTGCTGGCTCAATTTTGAGTGACCCCTTTGAGTCAACAACATCGGATATTCGAGCGAGGTCTGCTAGAACGATTCTCCCATTTACGAAGACTCCAGTAGTTGGAGTCCCACCGGTTGTTCCTCTACGGAATGCTAGACTTCCATCTACATCTTGCTGGATTGCAACCAGTAAGTCTTCAATTGTTGCGTGAGCAGGAATTGAACATGAAATATTATCCCAACCGGATTCTGCTGCACTTGGGCAGTATCTAAACAATTGAATTGAGACTGAAATCTCATCCATTGACACAGTTCCAGGTGTGAAATCACCAGAGGAGACTGAATCATCTCCACCAGCACCGTATGCAGCCATCTCTTCAACGAGTGATTCTTGGAATGTGCCTGAATCATCAACACAAGCGATACGAGGTAATACGGAATTAACCCATTGACTCCAAGGCTCATCAAAGTCAACATCACAAAGTTGGATTTCTTGAACTGAGGTTGCACCTAGTGCTGAAAATTTGTTATCCCAATCTACTCCTGCTTTACAATACTCATCATATGAAGAATCTCCAATTGCACAAACTGAATAATTTACTCCTGCCAATGCCGGTGACGAACTATTTACTCCTTGCCAGAAGTCCTCTGCATTATCTGGCATCTCGCCTTCGCCCCATGTAGAGGTAATGATCAGAACTCTCTTTGCACCAACTAAGTTCGCAGGATTATATCCTTCCATATCAACTACATTTGCATTTAACTCATAATTAGCGGCTAACTTTGCTGTTTTTTCTGCAAGACCCGCTGCATTACCTGTTTGTGAACCGAATAAAATCGTTAGAGTCCTATCTCCTGCAAATACTGATGCTAGTGCATCGCTTGTACCTGCTGATACAGTGACTGCTTCTGCAACCGGCGCTACTGCTGCAGCAACTGGTGCTTCTGCTTCAGCGGCAGGCGCGGCACCTCCAGCAACTTCGAATTTGATAATTTCAACTGGACAGGCTTCTGCAGCCTCTTCGATATATTCCGCAAATTCTTCACCAAAGTTTGCCTTTAGAAGAGCGCCTCCAGTATTGCGGTCAAATTGTCCATCTACGCGTACTGCGGCAACAATTTGAGAAGTTTCATCAGTCAATTGGAATACTTCAGGACAGATGTCTTGACAAGCATCACAGGTGATACAGTCTTCTTCAATCCAGACCTTTGCGATAACGGACATACGGACCACCGACGCTCACGCATACGCTGAGCAATCTTTCCACCTTAGAACGGCCTTTCAAGGTTACCACCTACCAGCCTTAAAATTAGGCTAATAAAATGTATTCAATATCTATTTTATATTAAGAAAAAACGTTGTTAGAAATATGAAGCGCTTCACATCTGGAAGTCGCCCATTCCACCCATGTCGTCGCCCATTGGCACACCCTTGGATGAAATTACGTCATCTATTCTCAAAATCATTATTGCGGTTTCAGTCGCTGACTGGATTGCTTGTTCAACAACACGCATTGGTTCAATGACATTCTTAGATTTCATATCTATTACTCCGCCTTCATAGACATTGATTCCTGTATGACTTGCACCATCGGCATGTGCCTTGCGAAGTTCAATCAGAGTAGTAACAGGATCAAGACCTGCGTTTTCTGCCAATGTGCGAGGTACAATTTCTAATGCGCTAGCAAATGCCTCAATAGCCATTTGCTCTAATCCACCAACGGTTTCTGCATAAGTTCTCAAATCTCTTGATAATGCTGCCAATACTGAGCCGCCTCCTGTAAGAACTGCACCATCTTCCCAAGCGACTGAAACTACACCAACTGCATCATCAAATGCTCTGCGTATCTCATCTACTACGTGTTCTGTACCGCCGCGAAGTAGAACTGAAACTGATTTCGCTTCAGGACAACCTGTGATAAAAGTCATATTGGATTCTCCAATTTTCTTTTCCTCAACCTTAGCAGCATGACCTAAATCACTTGCAGTAAGATCATCTAAGTTAGTAACAATCTTTCCACCAGTAGCCTTTGAAAGCGCTTCCATATCAGATTTCTTAGCACGGCGAATGGCCATTATTCCTGCCTTTGCCATGTAATGCTGAGCAAGTTCATCAATTCCCTTCTGACAAACCAATATATTTGCACCGCTTTCTTGAATCAAAGTAACAAGTTTGCGGATATAATTTTCTTCTTCTTCCAAAAATTGAGCCAATTGATTCGGGTCAGTAATCTGAATTTTTGCATCTACTTCTGTCTTCTTTACTTCAATTGCGGAGTTGACCAATGCAATTTTTGCATCTCCAAGTGAACGAGGCATACCAGCATGGACTCTCTCTTTATCCAAAATAATTCCATCGATTAATGTTGAATCTTTAATCGAGCCTCCTTGACGCTTTTCGACTTTGATATCTGAAAGGTCAATGATTCTCTCGTCACCTTCAATAATTCCTACTGCATTGACTGAGCGTACACAAATATCTGCCATGAATGATTTTACTGCACCAGCAGATTTTCCAGTCAAAGCGGTCTTTGCTACTTCCATCAGTACTGAATCATCATTCTCGGTAGAAATCCCATGACTTTCCAACAATCCAACTGCTTTCTCTGCAGCAAGACGGAATCCTTCACAAATAACAGTTGGATGTACGTTTTGGTCGATTAAGTCTTCACTTCTCTTCAATAATTCTCCAGATAGGACTACAGCAGTAGTCGTTCCATCATAGCAATGTTGCTCTTGAGTTTTAGCAACCTCGATAATCATCTTAGCAGCAGGATGATCTATGTCCATCTCCTTGAGAATTGTAGCACCGTCATTGGTGATTACAACATCTCCCATTGAATCAACCAGCATCTTGTCCATACCCTTTGGACCAAGTGTTGAACGGACTGCATCGGCAACTGCTTTTGCTGCTGCGATGTTATTTGATTGTGCACTTCGTCCACGAGTTCTTTGTGTGCCGTCTTTTAGAATAAATATTGGTGCTTGTCCATTACCATACATTGGATTGAACCTCCCTGTAATTTTGCCGACGACTCCCTCGCCTTGAACCCTACGCTTATTCAATAAGTAAAAATTATGCCAACTTTACACTATTTTAGCCCAATAGTAATCAAACTCGACCATTTTGCTCAAGCCACATTTGGCCATATGCGTTCCATTGCTCCATTGACCATCCTTCTGGAAGGCCTTCAGCTGGAATTGGCGGGGCTTGTGCAACTGGTGCTTCAACAACTGGTGCCACCTCTGCAACCGGTGCAGCAGCGACTGGAGGTGCTGCTGCAGGTGGTTGTGATACCGGAGGCACTATCTTTGCGGGCTCTGGTGCAGAGAATACTCCTTGCGAATTGACTGTTGGTGCTGCAGAAACGGAACCATAGGTAGAGTGTATACTCTCTTCATAGCCTTCTTCTCCCCAGCCACCATAGTCATCTTCTTCTTCTTCAACGAAGATTAAGTTCTTGAGGAATACTCCACCAACACCCATTACAACAATGAAAATAATCCAAGTTAGGATATTCTGGAATTCAAATGCAGATGATTCCCCATCTGCTTCACTATTTACTGAGTCAGAGCCTGTTTTGGTTAGGACCACTTGCAATTTGTAGTTAGCAGCATCACTAACTGTCTCTGAACGCGCCCATAGGGTTAGATTTGTCAATAGTGTATCTGAATCAAGATTAATTAGCGTGGTTTCAGAAATATCGAATTCTATGGTAACAGTGCGCTCTTCACCTTCTTGTAGTACAAATCCTCTATCGGTTGAAAGTATTCTTGCTTGGAACCAAGACCCAGATTCGCCATTATCTAATTCCATTGCAACCGATTGTGCTTGAGTATATTGATTTCTAACTGAAACTGTAATCGTATAATCTTCTTCAGAATCAACTATTTCCAATGGTGGTTGATTGTAAATAATTCTCAACCATCCAAGAGAACCAACAGAGTAAATTGCTTCACCCCTTGCTGAAATAGTATCGTCAGCAATACTGGTTGCGATTACTCCAAGTGTTCTTTCTCCATCTGTACCTTCAGTGAATGAAAATCTTACAGATACATTGAAACTTGCTCCAGTTTCAATCTCGGGAGTTTTACCATCCAATAAATTGGTGAATTCAGCATTCATTCCATCTGGCACTTCTAGGGACATAGAGAAGCGGTCAGGATTATTACCATCATTTCTTACTTCAAAGGCCATTGTTTGAGGAGGATCTCCTGGAATATATGATTGGTCTGCATCTTCATTCGAAATCCAAACTGCTGCAGTATCAAGAATATTGACACTAATTGTTAGTTGGGCCTTTACTGAATTATCAATTGAATTTGTAGCGTATACTGTAGTTCCATACAGACCTGGCGTCAAACCAATAGGCATCGGCAGATTAAGGATAATCGTAGACTCTCCATCCCATGCACCAATGACTGGGCTTTGTGCAGCAGTTATTTCTGCACCGAGGAACCAATTGGTTTGTGATAATGAATAGTTATAGATTTCATCATCATTTCCTTGATTTAGAATTGTGATATATACTTTCTTCATTACGCCATTTGCCGCACCTTCAACGGTTATCACATCAGATTGTAGTGAGACTTGACGGAAGACTGGAACATCAATATTGCGTACCAGAACATCAGTTCCATGTAAGGCTCCACATGAACCACAAGTTGCTCTCATCGTGAAAGAAACAACTCCAGGAGAGGCATCACTTGGAGCGGTAATATTGAGCATGAAATCATTTTGTTGTCCTCTGAAAAGACTGATTGGATTTTGTTGAACTACGCCTGTTTCGTTTTCAACTATTGCAATCCATCCTGTATCAGAGAAGGTGGTGGCAAGATTGAATGCTGCATCCTTATTTCCTGAATTTTGAAGTCTAAATGGCACTAAGCCTGATTCGCTAGGTCCGAGAGTTATTGCATTAAGAGATACAGTTGATGATAATGAAACACCAAATTGTTCAGAAACTGCAACATCCATTATCAATCTTCCTTTTTCACCTGTGCCAGAACTACTAGCATCTGTAAACCATACTTGCCAAATTTGTTGTTGAACATCTGCTCCTGCAGGAATACTCAAGTTAACATATACATCTACTGTAGCTCCACCTGAAATTGCTGGAATCAATACATCGAAATCGTGGTCGTTAGAGTCAGCAACATCGATTCTAATCATAGGCATCTGAGGATTCATCCATGACGTATTTGACACATTGGTTTGGACCTTTACTAGTGCAGAAGAGTATCCATTATTGGTAATTTCACACTTTAATTGAAGTAGACCCAAAGGAGGACCTGAATATCCACTAACCGGATTGTCGCAGTTCATTTCCAATGTGTAATCAGAAACTTTCGTAATACCGAATTGAATCCAATCATCGATGTGGAATCCTTCACTCGCACTACTTGAATCCGAATTGAAAAGCATTCCCATAAAGAATGAATTTCCGCCAAGGAACAAATCTGGGTTACTTAGACCTGGGATTTGCGACCATGTGTCTTGTGGGTCCCACGATAGGTTGGACCATTGGTCTGGGGCAGGGCTTGGGTTTCCATTGGCAATATCCCAACGAACTGATTCCATTGGCCGACTAATATTGCCAGAGGAGCGCCATAATTCAATTGAAACGCTGTCCCCTGCTTCCATACTTCCCCATGCTTGAATATGGAATTGTGATGAAATGTAATTGCTGGAGAAAAATTGCTTTCGACATACCCACATTTGGTAGGTTTGGGACATTCCTGGATCAAGTTGACCGTCTGTGCCACATTGTCCATCACTTACTTGGTACATGTTTACTAAACGGTCATTTGCACTTGATGGGTAATCGGAACCACCTGGTGTT
>JABIGP010000134.1 GCA_018650105.1 Methanobacteriota archaeon | reverse complement strand
ATTGCACCTTTACTTTTGTTTTTCTGCTTTCTTGCTGCTTCAAAATGACGCTGAGCATTTTGATGAACACTTTCATCGAGAGATAACGTGGCCTGCGGCCCAGTTGGCTGACCTTCTTCATTTGGTAAAATAGTAACAAATGTTCTTTCTGCAGCATTCAAAGAAGCAATCCATGGAATTTCCTTTGCAGCTTTTTTGATTTCTTTCCAGCCTTGTGTTTCAACAGCCTGGTTAACTTGTGTTAATAGCGACTCAATATGAGTCCAATTCTCTTGAATAATGTGGCCGAGTGCTTGTTGTTTGTCAATTTTGGCTGAGAAGACTTTCATAGATTTTTCTTGTTGAACAAGTCTTCTTTGTAATCTTTCAACATCGGTTGAGTGACCTCTTCCAGGCGCAGCAATATCCAACTTTTCAGCCTCACGTCTTGCGAGTGCTGCCGAATCGTGAGCACCTTTCCAAGCATCTACTGCACTACCTAAGGTCTCAAAACTTAGAGTTGCTTTATCTGCATGAGATGGTAATAGAATAGGAGTTGCTTCCTCAGCATGCATTTCCAAGAATCTATCTCGCGCAACACCAATGTCCAGTTTATCGGCTTCAGCCTGTAATTGCTCAGCGCCGATCTCCTTGCTCGGCTTTAGAATTAAGAAACCATTTTCACTATTTGATAAGTCGTTTAGTAATTGATGTAATGCGGAATGGACCATATTGATGTCTGCATTATCCGCATCCATATTTGGGTCGTGTTCTGCAAGTTGACATACAGCATTAGCATGAGTTCCGCCAAGGTTTGCTTTACCACCAAGTGTTGAAACAAGGTCTCTATCGGTATTAGCAAACAATTCCCCAAGTCCTTCTTCATCAAGTGTAAATGGGTTCATCGCTGCAGGCGGTGGTGAGTATTCAACGCCTTTTTTTAGGGTTCTACCTGCATATGCAGCATGAGTAAGTGGTTGAATAATGATTCCTTCATCATCAACTAAAATGATATTTCCATCTCTGAATACTTCAACATAAATATGTCTTGAACCAAACTTAGTATCAAAATCAAATGCCAATACACGGTCAAAGCCAAGTTGTCTAACTCCAGTAAAGCGCGCATTCTTGAGATGCTTCCTGAGCAACATTGCAAAAGGAGGTGGCGTCATCGGCATTGGCCTGTCACGATTAGAAGTGTAGATTCTTTCTCCTCTAACAAATACCAAATCAAATTGGTCCATGTCTTTTGGATTAATTCTCAGGACAATTTGCTCATAGTGAGGCATGTATGCCTTCTTGACATATGCGCCTGTGAAATTATCTAATTCACTAGCGATTGCATATAGGTCAAAACCACTCATCGCCGCCTTCATGCTCTCGCCTCCATACTTCGCTGGATGGCTAGAGGTTTTGAACTATCATCTAACTGTGACTAGCACAATAGTGATTGTCAAGTCATCAAATAATACGCCTTAAAGCCTCTTTTTTAGCAAATTTTGACATATTGGGCCTATCTTCAACAAAACTCAATACCCATTCTGGCTGTTTGTATCCAATAGTGCGTAATGACCAGCCAATCGCTTTTTGAATAAACCATTCGTTATCATCGATTAAATGGTCAACGCATTGCTGGTGAACTTCCAAATCGGCTTGCATTTTTCGGATTTGTGGGAACTGAGCTAGCAATGAACAGCGGCGAATCCAAAACGAATCATCGTTCAACCAATTCAACAAATGCTGCGGGTTTGGCACTAAGAATGGCAATACCTTGGTAGCCAGAACATCGGTCAATGCCCACCCATCTAACTTTGGAAGTATCACTTCTTCACAATATTTCAGGCTCGCAGCAGCATCTTTTTTGTGATATGCGATGTCATAAACGAGAACCTCTATCGCACTTTGTCGCATAGTCCAATTGAATTGACTCCATAATTCACTCACCAGTTGACGGGATAATTCAGCATTCCAGTCATGTTGTTGACGCAGGGTTTTGACAAAATTCTTTGTCGCAGATCTCAACTCAGCCATTGTCAAACCGATAGTATCCATTTCGGTTTTCATATAGCGTTTTATCTGAGCAGCCCTTTCAAAATCTTGGCCACTTTCCATAGCATCAATGAGCGGTTGAATATCCATTCACGCCATCTTCCAATTGTTATTTTGCTGGCTAACTATGCCATTTCTTTGATGTGAAAGCAAATGTGATAGAGTTTGGTCTTGAGCTAATAATGGATGTGCATCGGGGCTATCTTGGTATGCGATTTGAGCGATTTGAGCCAACGTTTGGTTGCCCTCTAAAACAGCATCAAGCACTTTTTGATGGCGAGCAGCCCTGTGATTTAGGTAATATGACAACTTCTTTTCAGGTAATGGGATGACTGGGCCATGACTTGGAAAAATCAAGTGCGGCTTCAAATCAATTAGGCGTTGTAATTGTAGTAAATATTGGCCCATATCGCCTTCACTCGGTGGAATTAGAATGGTACCAATTCCTGCCACCATATCACCAGCAACCAATCCAGCATCACCGAGTAAACATATGTGTCCAGGATGATGGCCCGGTGTTTGCAATACCTGCCATTTTTGCTTTCCTAATTGCAAAGTTTCTCCGTCTTTCAGTATTCGTTGACAGGAGATGTGCGATGAAGTTTCTTTGCTGGCCCATATAGGTACATCAAACGCTTCTCTTAACAAATCAAAATCCCCCAAATGATCACTATGCGGATGAGTAAATACAATTGCCACTAAATTCCCATTATGGCGTTCAACTGCAGTTGCTAATTGCTCCATTCCTTCTCGCATTCTAGCAGCAGGGTCAACCAAAACAAAATCACCTTCAGGGTCGCCGACAAGGTAGGAGTTAGTGTGGTCTGCAGGGGGCAATGTTGCGGTCTTTACTGGAACAACTTCTACTCCATGTGCAAATAGGATTGACCGGCGTCCGATTTGTTGCCTTTCCATCTCTTCAGCAGTTAGCATCATATCGTCATCAAATAGCGGAAGAGTGCGATTTAATTGCATTAGTAAAGTGACAACAGGCGGGGCGATTTTCATTTCAAACCGCTTCCATCGCTGTAGAAATTGCTCAGCAGTCTGCCATTCAAAATCAACAAATTCTGTTTGCCCTACAATACTCGCCTGAGGTACTTCCTCTTTGCTTCCTCCATGTATGTGAAGAAATGTATTTTCAAATAATACCGGTCCAAATGGTGGTGTTGTTCTAGATGAAATATGTCGAATGCCAGTGGTGTCACATGGAATATTTCCTTGCTTGACTTGACCTAACCAATTTGCTTTATCTTCAACAACAAGGTCTCTAGCAGTACTATTGACCTCAACTAATTTCCCATTAACACAAGCAAATCCTAACTCCTCAACAACT
>JABIGP010000236.1 GCA_018650105.1 Methanobacteriota archaeon | reverse complement strand
TTTTCCTCGCACTAATAATCGCTGCCTCAAGTTTGTCTGGTTGCATTGGTGGAGTTCGAATTGGTGATGATGGTATTGAGGCACCAGAAACAATAAAAATTGCATTTTCAATTAAGGATGATTATAGCAACTTTGATGAAAACCCATACCGCCTTGCGGATTATTTGACAGAACAGATAGGTAAACCAGTAGAACTGTATCCGATAACCTCGGATGCACTCGCCTTGGAAGCATTGCGTTTTGGATCTGCAGATATGGCTTTCATGGATGGTGGTGCCGGTTGGGTTGGTTGGCAAAATTATGGATTACAAGTGGCAGCAGCAGATTTGAAAAGTGATGGTAGAACTTACTACCAAGCACATGCATGGGTCCTTAATGGAAGCGATGCTGCTAATGCACTACAAGATGACAATGAATCAACAGATCCTTTCGCCTTATTGGAAGGAAAAACTTCTTGCCATACAGGCTGGTTGAAGTCTGCTGGAATGTTGATTCCAATGGGATATCTTATTGGAAATAATTACACTGAAGTATTAGGGGATTCCGAGGATATTGAATCTCTTCGGAATACTATATTCAATTTCTTCAACGAAGATGCGAGTATACCAGAATCGGGAACTCCATATTACGGATATGGAGGTGCACTCAAGTGCTTAAGTGATGGAACTGGGGATGTAGCATTTGCCAAGGATTCTACTGTAGACAAATACTGCAATAATGACCAAGTTGAAGAGGATGAAGATTGGTGCTTAGGTCTGCAAGATTACATCAAATTGCCAGCCTTTGGAAATGCTCCAAGCCATCCGTTGATGTATCAGCCTAATTCAATTTCCGAATCTGATAAGGCTGCAATTGTTTCAGCCTTGGTTTCGCTTCAAGAGAGCGAAGATGGCCTTTCAATATTAGAAAACATCCTCAATACTCCTGGAATTATAGAAACCGATGCAGAATCTCATCTCAATTCATATTCAGGGCTAATTTCACAAGTTCCGGGAATTTCTCAATATATGGAAGAAAAATATCAAGCTTGATATAATTATTTGGAGGTGTGGAGATGGTTAAATTATTAGCAAAGTTGGTCGATGTTTCTATCGGATATGAAACTACTTTGATAGATGAAATAAATCAGGAAATCTATTCTGGTGATGTCATTGCAGTATTGGGCCCCTCCGGTATTGGAAAGACCACTCTATTGCGAACATTAGCGGGGTTGGTAAGGCCAATCTCAGGTGTTGTTGAATTGAAAGTAGAACGCCGCGGAGGACTGGGATATATTCCTCAAAGGCTCGGATTAATCAGCAATATGAGTGTGCGCTCAAATGTTGAAATGGGGGCGAGAATGCGCGCATCAAGATGGCTTCCACCGTTTCTCCCATTGCCCAAAAAACTACGCCCCGTTGTTGATAATGCATTGCATAATTTCGGTTTAAATGACTTTTCGAATCAACCGGTTAGAACATTATCAGGTGGTCAACAGCGAAGGGTTGCAACTGCAAGAACCGTTGCACAGCAACCAAAACTCGTACTAGCCGATGAGTTCCTTGGGGAATTAGATGATGATAATGTTGAAATCGTCTTAAGAACGGTTAATGCAACCATAAGAGAGAAGAAATCCGCATTGGTCATGGTTGAACATCACGAAGAGTTGGCATATCAAGTTGCAAATAGAATTTGGAGAATTGTTGATGGTAAATTGATAGAGGAGGAAAGTCAATGAATTCCAGAGTTCTTGTCATCGGTGCTATTTCCATGATTTTTGCATTGATCACCTTCAACGATTTAGTTGGGGATTGGGGGCGATTAGAAGGTGGATGGAGTAATCTTGAGAAATTCTTTGAAGAATCATTGTGGCCTCCTAATTGGTCCGTATTGGAAGCACAATCATACCCCGTTTGTCAAGAAAGTGTAGGATTATTTTGTTCAGTAGCATGGATGGGAATGATTGAAACTATCAAAATAGCCTTTGTATCAACTGCTTTTGGGTTTGTTATTGCTTTACCTTTGGCGGCCTTTGCTGCAAATAATCTCTCTCCAAAATGGGTCTCATTTCCTTC
>JABIGP010000142.1 GCA_018650105.1 Methanobacteriota archaeon | reverse complement strand
TAAGGCTTGAAGTGCCCACCAAACTAATTCTTCGAACAGGTGACCACGCATATGCACTTGCGCACTATACTGTTCTTTTTTGGCCAAAGATTCAGCGTTATAGGATACCATCAAATCCACAAGCCACTGTTCAACCATCTCGCTCAGTTTGGCCAGTCACTCACATATGATAAGGTCGGTCATATAGAACACAATAACGGAATATTTGAAGAGGGTGCTTGGTAAAGGCTGTCACATGGCGAAGAAGAAAGGCGGCTTTGGTCGGATTTTGGGGGCGATTACTGGAAGCCCTTACGAAAGACTTCTCAAGCAGGTTGAAAAACTCGTCAAAGAAAATAGTGGTAACGACAGAAAACTCGCAAAACACCTCAAAAAACTGGTCCAAATCGTAGGACAGAATTTCAAAGAAGAAAATATCGATGAGGAAGAACATGACTTGGTTATTGAAGCGATTGAAGAAGCCGACCCTGAAGGTAGAACTTTTCCAAAAATATCAGAAGATGAAGATGCATTTTATGCAGGGGATATCCCTGACGCACCTGAATTAAAACGTGAGAAACGTAAGAATCTTGATGACTTGATGACTTCTACCGGGAAAGAATTTGTTGGAAGTTTCGGACGTGATGAATTTGATGATTTTAAGGCGCGTATGACCGACGAATTTTATGCGGAATCTGATGAAGCAATTGAATCGGGAGACCACCAAGCAGACATTCGCACAGAGCATAGAGTCTTTGGAGGCGCAGAGGATGATATCGGCGATATCAAAAAGAAGTTTGCAGAAGAGTCAGGTCTTGCAAATCCTGATGAAGAAGAGGAAGACGATGGTTATTCAATTGATGAAAACGGTGTGGAATGGTTCGAAGATGAAGATGGTTACTGGTGGTTTAGAGAGCCAGATCAAGATGATTGGCAACCATACGATGAGTGATTTTTCAATTGGTTCTTCCGAATGAAACATTGGTTGTTCCTTCATTATTATACCAAATATTAGCGGTCATTTTTTTAGACTCAATAAATTGCTGGAATGACTCACTGCGAAGCCAATCTCTAATTGCAGTGCCGTTGTTAAAACCATGAATAAATTTGACACCTGGCAATGAATCTGAATAGGCATCTCTTAGTTCATCCTTGATTCTATCTTTTGCTTGGTGTAAAGCGGAGTTGTGCAAATCAATTGACTTGTAATTAGTATCGTTACCATAATTATTTGAACCAAATGAACTCATTGCTCGATGATTTTGATTGTTTCGTTTGCCCTTTCCCTTCTTTACTTTGACATGATGATTGCGACCAAATTTGTATTCATTAGGATTATTTCTTCTATTTGCCATAGTTTTCACCAAATTGGGTAATGCTCTAGACACTGCGGTCCGGCTTTTGTCATTAATCACCAAAGGCATTTAAAATCATTTGAGTATTTTGAAGGGCTATCCTGTGTGTGGGAATAACTTAAGTTTTGATGTGCATAGCGATTAGTATGCAACCAGCAGACGGCAACGCACCTATAGCAAATTCTCCTTGGGGAGAGGCTCCCCCTCAAACAATACCACAGCAACCTCAGCCACAAGTGGTGTACCAGCCTCCACAACCACAGCCACAAGTGATGCATCAAGCACCTCAGCCAATGATGATGGGTACTGTAAATCATCAAATGAACCAAGGGGCTTCTCCATTCAACATTCCTGTACAATATCAGCAAGATTATAAGAAAATATACGCAAATGATTGGTTTATTATGGGTATCGTTTCTTGCGTAGTTGGATTCATGGGCCCAGGTTTATGTTGGTTGATTAGTTTAGTAGGAGCAATTAGTATGGCTACTAAATTGAATATTGAAAATACTCAACCAGGCCATCCTGAAGCAGAGAAAGTGAAATCAGCATTAATAGTAAATGTTATCGCACTGATATTACCAATTGTGGTAATGGTTGTAATGATATCTAGTGGATTTTAATCCCAAATAGATTCAGCATCACTCAAGTGACTATGAAGCGCTTCTAAGCGCCGAGTATTCTCTCCCATGTCATCTTGGCCCAAACGACTTTGTGAATGGATTTCTATTACTGAACCAGATAGTGCTTGACTTGCATCGCCAGTTTCACTCGGGGTAATTCTTACTACTAAATCATCAGGAAATCTCCAAAAAGAAGTCTTCTGTACAAGATGAACATAGTAATCAGAAGTCCCATTGGTCTCCTTATGTAGCGTTTCAACATTATTTTCTTCCACCCACTCAAGCAATGATAACCATACTGTAGTAGCATTGGATTGTAATTCAGAACTCATACCGTCAGGTATTTCGTATTGTGAAGTGTCTCCACCTAAATGAACGCAATTTTGTGAGTCACTTGGACAAGTTGGCATCGTAGTCCAAACTTCATTCGGAGCTGAAACTTGTATCCAAACTTGACATGCAAACCAAGGCGAACAAATCAACAAAACAATCAGTAAGTTTCTTTTTGTTTTTGGTGGAGACCTAACCATATTCTCACCGCATGCAATATCTAGAATGATTGTAAACGATTCCATTGGTTGTCACTAAACTCATACACTATCGGAACCCCAGTTGGCACTTCTAATGACAATACTTGTTCACGACTAAGTCCTTCAAGAGACATGATAATACTGCGTAGAGAGTTGCCATGAGCTGCAACAAATACATTCTTTCCAGATTGTAAAGAAGGAATAATCGATTGTTCAAGATAAGGCAAAGTACGTTGTGCTGTCAATTCAAGCGATTCCCCATTTGGTGGAGGTACATCGTATGAACGTCTCCAGATGTGGACTTGTTCATCACCATATTTCTGGCGTGTATCATCTTTGTTTAGCCCTTGTAAATCACCATACATTCTTTCGTTTAGTTGCCATGAAACAAAAACTGGTAGAATATTACTTGAGTCTTGATCACCATTAATTTGAGCCCACTGAATCATTCTTGCTTCATTTTCTGAAACATTTTCAACTCCACCTTCAGGTTGTGAGTATTGGAACACTGGTGTTTTACCACCATTGTGTTGAGCCAGTGCTAGCATTGCAGTCATTTGTGCTCGGATTAGAGTAGAGGTGTGAACTTCGTCAATTTCTAGGTGAGCAATGTCTTTGCCACCTTGGATGGCTTCATCGATTCCAACATTGGTTAATGGAACATCAACCCAGCCAGTGAATAACTTGGCTGCGTTCCACATTGATTGGCCGTGGCGCATCAGAATGAGCAGTGACATCTTATCCCCTTATCCATAGGTCAACGCCGGCAATTCTTCAACATGGCGGCTATTATCACATTCAATCAAAGTGCATAAGACAACAAAACGATGTAGGCTACAGGTAAAATTGACCAACAAATTAGCAACAATGTTGTTTTGACACTTCTTTCGGGATATGTTCCGAGCGATTTTGGTTTGTTTTCTAAGTAATCATTTCTCGCTTTCATTCCTTTATCGATTAACTTTTCAGGTAATGTCAAAATATTTTCAGCGACATTGGCTGCCTTTAATGCTACTCTAGAAGCCGCACTAGGTTCGGCTTCCTCTTTCTCTGCTAATTTTTTTTGTGTTAGTGAAACTGCACCTAGTTTTACTGCTTTCATTACTGCTTTTTTAGGTCCGGCATGTACTTTCAATGCCACTTTCATTGCCCCACCAACTGATTTTTCAGCTAATGAAATTAAGGCATTTTGTGGGTTTGTAATTACATCGAGTTTTTGATATAATTTTAGTGTCCAAATAATTTCAAATAAACACCAACTCCCAAAAACAACAATTGATAATATTTTGAACTCATTCGAAAGTTCAGAAAAATATTCTGGATTAAATTGTATTAATTGAGAAACCAATACAAGTGATATGATTGAAAGAATAATTAATACAAGTTCTTGTTTACAAAATCCCTTTACAATAGAACCACTACCTTCTGAAGACATTACTCCCTTTCTTATTTGTGAAAACATATCAAATATTTTTAGCGATGAAAGAATACTACGGGGAATTATTGAACAGCAAAGAGTGATTACACACAATTGAATTAGTGTTAATTCAGACATTTGATTCCCTCATAAGATTGTAAACGGTAGTATTGCGTAGATAATTATCAATGGCCCCAACGAATTTAGCATATCCAAAACAAACATGCGTTTCATTTTTGATTCTATTTCAAATGTTGATTTCATTTGATTTGACAACTTGTCATCGAATGATTTTGCTGTTTTACCAGCGGCTACAATCGCAGCTCTTTTTCCATCAACTAACAGATTGCCAGCAATACTTTGTGCTTTCTTTGCTAGTTCCTTTGAGTTGTGAATCACTGCTTCGTTATCAATAGACTTACTTTCAGTTTCAATTCCGTCGCCTGAATCATAATCTGAACTTACGCGCATCTTTTCAATGTTCATTTTGTAGGGTTCTGACTTTTCACCGGGATCGATATTCTTCACTTTCTCTGTTTGTGTTCTAATTTGTACGATACTCGAAAAGATTCCTGAAACAATAGAGGCGGGCTTAATGCGGGGTTTCGCCCGAACAGTTAATGTTGGAGCGAGACGATTTCTCGCTGTTTCTATTGTGTTATTACTAATTTTTATGTCAGTGATATTGTATAAAACCCACAAGGCAATTGAAGGAAGAACTACTAGTAGTTGGGTAAAACTCCATTCGTAATGTGATGATTCACCGATTGCCAGTCTCAATAACATCGCAACAAAACCTGGGATTATCATCCTCGAAATTTCAAATGCCATATATTTTTCTAACGGCTTAAAGGCTGACGAATTGATTTTTCTCAACTCAAAAAAGGCTGTGAAAATAGAACTTCTCTCACCTTTGAATAAATTAAGTAATTTCACAAGTGGAATGATGACGAAAGTGAATCTGAAAATGATCACAACGATAACTAGCCAAAGATATACTGCGAATGGGTTATGTATCGAAAATACGCTCGTCATTAGCCATTCTGAAAAATCAAAATTGGTAATGGCATCTAGTTCGAACATACCAACCAACCCTACGTTTCAATTCTATGTCATTAACATTCTCTATGCAGTATTCATTTTGTAGACAACGCCAAGATGAAACTCTTGACCACTGTTCTTAGTATTGTTCGGTATGTCAGCATTTCCATCTCCACCTCACTTTTTCTCACTCATCAATCGATATATTGTAGATGATGGGTCTAAAATGCAGCAAAGAGAAAACAAAATAAACGCAATAACCTGTTTTGTGGCTGAAACTGCTTTTGACATTTATTCACCTTTACTTATTCATTTACAGGTAATGTGATGAATTCTTTTGCTCGGCCTTCGAACACATCGAGTTTTTCACAAACTACACGCCCAACTTTTCTTCCAACAGCATAACCTGCTCCGGCAGAAGCTCCTTGTGAAACCGCGTATGCAGTTCCTAGTGCAATCGCAATTCCATATCCAGCAAGTATTGGTATCACTTCTTTCCTCTCCCTGGTTTCTTAGTTTCGCCAACAACAAAGACTTCCTGAATAGAACCTCTTTGTCTTAGATCTTCATCTGCTGCATATCTATTGTAATAATGTCGATAACTACTATGAGCAACACCTACTAAGTATCCTCCAGCCATCGCCATAACGCCTCCTGTCAATAATCTTCCAATCATTCTTTTTCCTCCTTATCTTCATCTGTTTTTTTTACAACGCGTAAAACTCCACCTGCAACAGAACCAACCACATTTTCAGCTGTTTCTATTCCTATTTTGGTGACCGATCCTGTTGCATCAACTAGAGCACTGATTACTCGTCCTCCGCCTACTGCAAGATGAATTACAGTCTCTTCTCCAGCATTTACTAGTTCTTTTATTGAACTAGTGAACTCATCGATTAGAGATGTTAATCCAGTTGACACTTTGTCAACTCCTTTTTTACCCGCCATGAACAATCCTATGGAGGTAATGCATATAATGCGAAGTAGTAAGTAATAGGGGGTAAATTAACCCTCTAAATTGCATCAGAAGGTAGGTAGAAGAACTCTTCGGGATACATCTCCATCCTTTGACCGAGTTGAATAAAACGACCAATGTCGGAACGCCACATTTTCCCAGCCTCAGTAATATTCCAGGTCACTATAGGATGGCCCCCTCGACCAACGATTCCGGTGTCCTTACTGGCCACCAGCCCTCCATTTTCCAACTTAATCATGAATTCTCTTACTTCTTTACGATCTATGCAAACGGCTCTTTCAATTCTAACTTGCCTTCGGGTTTCTGGTGATGACTCCCTCATTCTAGAAAGATATAGCAAAATCCGATAAATTGTAACAGGGAGGTCTCGTTGTTTACGCATCTTAGTTTCAGGGGGTACTGAACCCCCTAGTTATTCAATGTTGGCAAATTAGAAATAAAAGCAAACTTCAATCGCTGGCTCTATGTCCCAGATACATGGTCTTCACACACGACATGGCAAATTGGCTCGGATTTAACATTGATAGAGAGTGGCTCAATGAAAATGTAAAGTGGAAAGATTTCGGAACTGGTGTTCGTCTTGGAAGACTTCACAGAGAAGATGCTTGTTCACTTGTTCTCTATGAGGCTGATTCTGAAGTTGAAGTTGATGCTTTCATGCCACATACTCATCCTGGTGGAGAATGTTACCTCGTTCTAGAAGGCGAAGTTTGGGATGAGGATGGAACTTATCCTACTGGGTCATTG
>JABIGP010000233.1 GCA_018650105.1 Methanobacteriota archaeon | reverse complement strand
AGTTGCTAAAGCGCCTGCGAAGGTATCTCCGCATCCAGTAGGGTCAACAATATCTAGAACTGGATATGCCGGCATTGAAAGCAATCCATCTGGATGCAAGGCCAATACCCCATGCTCTCCACGCTTGACCACTAATATTGCTCCATTAGACATTTTTTGGACAGTGTGAGATGCACGTACTAAGTTGTCATCTTCTGCGAGCATTCGAACTTCACCATCGTTGAGAACTACTAAGTCAACTTGCTTAATGACTTCAAGTAAACTATCTTTTGCAATGTTTATCCACAAATTCATAGAATCTAAAATTGAAATCCTAGTTGGTTTTGATTGCTGGATAACGGCCATTTGTAATGCTGGATGAAGGTTTGCACAAAATAGCACCTTTGGTGAGCGATAGTCTTCAGGTATCTTCGGCTGGAAATGTTCAAAGACATTCAAATGGGTTTCATGCGTTTGTGCTTCTGACATATCTCCATGGTAGGATCCTTTCCACCGAAATGTTTCTCCGTCAGCAGTCTCAATTCCTCTAATATCAAGTCCTGCAGCAACCAATTTCTCAAGATCCGATGAGAGGAAATCATTTCCAACAACCCCTACTAAGGCAACATTTCCACCAGATAGTCTCTTGCTGTGGAATGAAGAAGAAAATCCACCATAGGTTGCAGAGCCACCTAATTCATCTTCTGATTCACCACTTGGAGTTGACAGGGAATCATATGCGATACTTCCGACTATTACTACATCCATAACTCGGGCGAATTATCTCTGCTTTATGGAACTGACGACAGGATTCAGCAAATGTATTTTCAACAAATTACTGAACAATTGATTAGAGTAATGTGAAATTATTCCTTGCTCTCTATCATGTTTTGACGGATTGCCAATGCAGCATCATATTCAATTTGTTCTTCATCATTTTCAACAACAAATTGTGGAATCGGAATCGGGCGCATCATAGAATCTATTGCAACGAAGAAAAAATACCCTTCACAAATTTTCTTTTTCTCCCAATCGGATTTGTTCAATGTAAATGCTGTAACTTTTGTACATGCGGTATGAGAGCTAGTGAATACTACTTGGCCAGTAACTTCCAAAAGGTCACCCTGGCGAGCGGGAGCGATGAATTTCAGAGTATCGATTGAAATTGTCACGAATTCGCGGTGTGCGAATTTTGCACAAGCAATACCTCCGGCCTTATCCATCAATGATAAAAGGCGGCCACCGAACAGGGTATTGTATGAATTTGTATCTTGAGGAAATACTTCTTCGATTAGTGTGACCGGCTCCTTAGTATATGGCTCCATGTATATTGGGAAATGTTTCTCCTTCAAGAAGCCATGTAACAAAGTAAGGCGCGAAGGGGTGGTTTGATGACACCCAGCCAACTCGAAGTGACATGAGCGACGAAAATGTCTGCATAGGCTTAGTCTCTGGGGGCATTGATTCTCCTGTTGCAGTTGCTCGCATGCTGATAAAGGGATGGAAAATTCATCCAGTTCATTGTAGCCAAGAACCGATCACCGGTCCGGCTGCCGAGCAGAAGACAATTGCTCTATTGCGTCATTTTTTGCAGATGGAAGGCCCTATTGGAGATGCAGCAAGAGCGAATCTCTCAAGAGAACTAATCGTAGTTCCTGTTGCAAATCAACTTTCATTATTTACTGAAAAATGGAATCATACAGAGTATTTTATTCACATGAAAAGGATGTTTAACAGATTGGCGGATAGAGCGGCTCAAGAGATTCCGGCAACTCATGTTTTGACGGGGGAAAACCTTGGCCAGGTTTCAAGTCAAACGTTAGGAAATTTGGGTTCAATTGAACAGGCTACACGGTTGCTTCCACTTCGTCCACTACTTGGATTTGATAAAACAACAATTATGCATATGGCAGATAAAATTGGTACTTTTGAGATTAGCAAAGGTCCCGAAGTATGTGATGCATTAGGGCCAAATCATCCGACCACTGTGGCTAATCAAGAATGGTTAGAAAAGAGCGAAGAGCGCGTTGGTGGAATGGATAATATTTGTGATGAGGCTTGGAAATTAAGGCGAATTGTGAATTTATGAAATTTATTTGTTTAAATAAATATAAAACATACATTTTAACCTTCTTTAGAGTGATTTTCACCCTCCGTAGGAGGGTTATGTCCAATAATCATCTATTGACTTTAATGCGACGAGGTTTTAGGTGGTCTGTTCCTCGCAGGGGATAGCAGGTGATATCATGAGCCAACATAATAGAAAAATCAGTACATCTTTGTTCCTAGTAGCATTGATGCTTTTCGCACCACTAGCAGCCGCCTCTTCAGTAAGTACATTCGCAAATGGAGAATCAGAAGTGGACGTTGAATTAAGAGATGGTTCGGAATATTTGAACACGATTGATGGCGAGGTTGACTTGCCAGCAGGAGAGACTGTAACTGGGGCTTCTTTGAAGATTGCAACCAAAATGATTGAACATTCTTCAAGTGCGAGAATTGATGTTGATACCATTCCACGTGTATGGAATCCACAATATAATAATCAATTGACAATATTCTCTGATATTGATGATTTCCAAATTGAAGATGGTTCTCAAGCAACACCTGTAAGTTTGAAGTCAGAAGGATTCCTAACCGACTTTGAAGGCACAAGTGCTGGATTCATGGATATGACCATGCCACCGCCTATGAGTGGACTTGGCTGGGAACATGGCTCACTTTTCGGCAATACTATCACAAATTCAAACTGTTCTTCAGGAACTGATTGCTGGGGAACAAATGTCTATGATGAGAATTACACTGATGATAACGGTGCGCAACCATTTGATTTAACTATGAATTCTGTTGAAATGTTCGTCAACCCACAATTGAAATCTCACACAGCACACTTTGCATCATGGCACAATCTAGAGGCATTCGAACAATTAGGTACGACGGTTCAAAACAAACCGATGGATTGCGCATATGTGGAAATACGTTCATCACTCACAGGAAATTTCCCACCAGACTCCTCTGGCTTTGCTTATATCCCAATTGACATTGGTGCATCAAGTGGAGTTAGTTATTCTAATGGATATTGGCAAAAGAGTAATTCTGGTGCAAATAATAAGATCGGCTATCAATGCGGTGGAATTCCTACCGATGAATATGGCCTAGCAGATAAATCAACATCTACCTCAAATCCTAGTGGTTGGGCAGATTTAGCATTAAACCTAACAGGCTATGTTGGAAAATACATTCAACTTCGCTTTATCATGGAGCATCAAGGATACAATCCAGCTGCAGGTTGGACTGTAAAAGATTACAACACATCTGGATGGTACATTGATGACTTTAGATTAGGTGAATTGTTACCACAATCAGGTGAAATGACAATTCGTGGTTTCCTACCTTCTACACTGGGCGGAGATAACCATCCGAATGGATTTGGTGTTCTTAATTTAGAATCAGAAACCACGACTAGCGGTACAATTGAAGTGGACATTGTTGATTCAACCAATGGGCAAGATGTAATAGACAATAATGGAAAATCAATGACTGGTTTGTCTGGAAAAATCATTGAACTATGGGACGTTAACTCCACAACATATCCAAGTATCAATTTGAAATTTAGATTCGATTCTGGACCAAGTCGGCTAAGTTCACCTGTACTCCATGGTATTGGGTTGGGGACTCGTGTTGGAACTGGATTTAACCAAACTTCTGTTGGAATGAATACGATTGTCAATGGGGTTTGGGAGTCTCCTGGTTTAGGTGAGCCAATGATATACACTCCTAGTGTAATAGATGAATCATTTACAGTTGATTTGCAACGAATGAAATTTAATCGTCCAATAACTAGTATTACTCCAATCATTCAAGATGATTGTCCAGAAGACCCGAGCATTGAGGCTGCATTTTTGGGTGTTAGTGGAGTTGATTCACTGTCAAATAATGTTCAAGAGGTTCTAAGTGAACCAATTTTCGGATTTACTACAATGGTGTCATATACAAACTCATGTAATATTGGTGGAATATGGTTTGACCTTACCTTTGGTCACCATGCCGATAGAGTGCAAATTGATGTAGCACATGATGGCGATATTGATTGGGGCTTTGATGAACCAGCATTTGGCTACTTTGGAAGACAGACAACACTTTGGAATAACAAAGCGGATGGAGTCAACTATGGAGCAAATAGCAAGGAAATGTTTGCCGATTTAACAGGAACAGCACAAGGAGGTCATTTCATGCTTCCAAAGGGTTCAGTGGTTTCAGCCGCAGATGTAGCGTTTGATGATGTAACAATCCATTCTAACACAGATCCAAACGAAGGATTTGACCTCTATCTTGTTTCAGGAACTCAAGAGATTAGTCTCGGTACTATTGGTAACATGTCTGTTATTACTTCTGAAGGACTTTCAGAAGTATTAGATCTTGCAAGTTCACTAAACTCCTTGTTGACAAATCCTATGGTGCCTACAAGCCACGTGGATGAATATGGCAATGAGTGGATGACCTTCTTCTTCAAAGCAACATCTCCTAATGCTAGTACAGGGGCTTCTATGACCGTTAAAGGATTGGACATTGTTTATGATTTCTCTACGACTATTAACAACGGAGATGGCCTAGATTCAGAATTGAATCAAGGAATCGCACTATGGGGTGGAGAAGGGCACACTGGCCCTACTGCAACTGTCTCAATCGCAGTCTCCTCTGACACTGGTGGTGGAGTTACATTATCTGACCTTTCAGTTTCAACAAGTACTGGATATGACAACACAATCTCATTGAATGGTGACCCAGTTGGTCTTTATCCAAATGGTGATATTTATGAAATTGTGACAACTCACACAGTGGATCCATTAACAGGTTCCACACTTGCAGAAGCAACACTTTCTTTCGAGTCAAAAACTGGTAATGTGGTATTATCATATTCCGAATTCCTTGGTTTCTCGGAAGCAAGTGACGAAGATAATCTAGTAACTCTTGAATCTTCATCATACACTGATATTACTAATGGTAAAGAAGTAATCTGGAGATTTAGAGTCAACCCTTCTTGGGAAGATACTGAAACAGTAAGAATCTATTCTGGATTGATTGCCGGCAACGGAGTAAACGGACTACCTGATGCATTATTGATGGCTCCAGTGGGAGGGAATGCAGTTGAAAACGATGCAGGAATTACAAGTTTCTCTCT
>JABIGP010000146.1 GCA_018650105.1 Methanobacteriota archaeon | reverse complement strand
ATCTTTTCGATTAAATCTTTCTTAGATTCCTCTATGAACTCAAGTGCGTCAAACATCTCATGCACCGCCGTTTATTTCACGGTCTTGTGCCATCACTTTTTCAACTTGGTCTAGTTTATTCTGCTTCAATGCTTCTGCATATTTTGGATTTCCAAGTGCAAGAATTTGAGTTGCTAAGTATCCTGCGTTATCTCCACGGTCAACACCTACTGTAGCCGCTGGGACTCCTGGTGGTAGTTGAGCAATTGATAATAATGAATCAAAAGGTACTCTTCCTCCAACAGGAACACCGATAACTGGCTTTGTTGTAATCGCTGCAACAGCACCCGGTAAAGCCGCAGCCAATCCAGCCATTGCGATGAAAACTGTGCATCCTTGTTCCTCTGCTGATGATACGATTTCTTCAACAAATTGAGGTGAGCGATGAGCGCTTGCAACTCTTAATTGGTAATCGACTTCGAAATGATCTAGAATCTTTGTGCACTTCTCCGCAATTGGCATGTCGGAGGATGAACCTAGGAGTATCGTGACATCCATGTTACATGTGCCATCGCGGGTGGTTCTTCAAGATGCCTCTTAGTAAATGTTGCATTTACAGGTCAAATTACCCCTCAATTACCGGCTGAACCGATATTGGATGGGTGGAATTTTTGGCTATAATCCAGCACCAATATCCATCTGCGAGAAGATGTGACCCACTTGTGATTTGCACTTGTTCTCTAGTTATTTTTTTGCGAAGTTGGAAAATAAATGGAGGGATATATGTTGCGCTAACATCATGTAAATGCCAAATGTTTTTTGGCCATTGTCTTGATTTGAGAATTAGTCTCTTGACCATTGCCCTATCGTGACTTAGTAGTAACCTTGCACGTGCTTCTAATTTTTCAGTTGGCTTCCAATTTGCTCGTAATATCATTCCGTTCAACCAAGCAATTGCAAATTGATATTTACCATGCCGAATCGCTACTTCTGGTAATTTGGATTTCCAATTACCTGCATGGCAACGCAATTGCTTGCGTAATTTTTGCAATCTCTTTTTCTGTGCATGGGGTAATCGGTTGATCAATTCACGATTCTGTTCTAACAGATTGTTTCTTTGTGAATTGGTAATAGACCATGGAGTGACCCAAACACATTGGCAATCAGGATTTAGAAACCTGTGGATTAATCCCTCAACATCAAGGGGTATCTTTGTTCGCATAATGAGAATATTTACTTCAAGGATGTTGTTTCTTTTGGTAGGTCAGCCATGATTATCAAAATTTATTTCAAGTGATAAAAAGTCAAAATCTTCTTTGGGATGATGGCCAAAGATTTCAACTACTAATTTTAACTCCTCGCCGTTCATTTGCCCGCTAATCCAAGCGATGCAATTCTTTTGCGGCATTGTTCTAATCGCCATTGCATTGGTGCTGAAGATAAACGATTGAATCTCCCAATTTGGAAGTTGCTCGGATGAAATTTTTTCTTTTTCTGACCAAGGATGCTCAAATAATGAGCCAAGATTATTTGCATATAGCTGGATCGTACTAAGGCTAATGTACGTAAATACCAGCAATAGACCGATTTGAATCAAAGAGTCATATTCTATGTTGGTTAGTTGTATGGCAAGAATCGCTGACAAAACGAAGATTCCCGCCATTATTCGATTGCGAATAGAGGAATACTGTAGAGCAATTTGATGTCTTGAAAGAACCAAATAAAGCGATAATGTTTGCAGGATAATCGCAACCATACAAGCGTGGATAATATAGTCGGTATATTTGTTAAAACTAAACATTAGTACGCTGATTGAAATAGGAATAAATGACCAGGAACATAGAAAAACTACTGTGCCAAGTGCTGGTTCTAATTCTGTTTGTTTCCATCCCATCAGGGATAATTCCTCATGGGTCATATTACTTGTTCATTTCAAATACTTTATCATCATTTTGGGTTTGAACTGATTTATCATCTCTCGTCGGGAATAATTATTTGTAGTGATAATATTTCTATTGACCATGGAACAAATATTTCAGTGCACATCTGATGAATATTTTTCCAAGGTAATTGCCTCTTTTAATGTAGATAGCGGCCATTCCATTAAACAATTCACTGTCCGAAAAGGAAGATTTCGTTCAGTAGAGGTATCAATGACTCCAATGGGTGATGAATTAGTGGTACAATATAAACCATTGATTACAAAGTTGGGATTGGTACTTTCAATAATAATTTCGATTATTGTTGCTACAACTAACTTGTTATTTCTTGCTGTCACATTTGTCGCTTTGTTTTTCATCCAGATAGCTTTTTCTTCACAATTAACTTGGGAAATACTGCAAGCAACTCAATCAACAATATCATTGAGAGATTCTAAATCAGTGTAGAATTATTACTGCTCATCTTCCTCAAATGGATGGCGCAGGCACAGATTTCTTGCCGCATATACTTCATCAACTCTGCGAACTGGTGTAGAAATTGGTGCTGCGTGTAGTGTCTCTGCATCGACTTGTAGCACTTCAACGAAATGATTCGCAAATGTGTCCAACACTTCTTTTGATTCAGTTTCTGTGGGCTCTATCATCATACATTCTGGAACGACTAACGGGAAGTATACTGTTGGAGCCATATACCCTTTGTCAAGCAAACCTTTTGCAACATCCATCGCTGTAATGCCATACTTTTCTTTGGCCGGCAACAGTGACAGTGTGAATTCGTGCTTTGCTACAGTAGTCGGGGCACCATCGCAAAACATGTCATCTACTCCTGCTTTCTTTGCTTCCCTAAATATTGCATGGCGTAAATAATTAGAATTGAGAACTGCATGCTGCGACATTGTACGCAAGCCATTGCCGAAGCGGCGATAAAAGGCCCAGCTTCTTACAACAGCGCCAGCATTACCATGCCATTGTTGCACCTTACCAATGCTGTTTGCAGGTTGATACCATCCATACCACAAATCATCGATAGCGTGTGCTTCTTCACCTGCCATAATAGGCCTCTTCTTGACAATTGGGCCAGGTAAGAATTCAGCAAGATGCTCCTTTACACCAATAGGTCCAGAGCCAGGACCGCCACCACCATGTGGTTGCGAGAATGTTTTGTGAAGATTATAGTGGACTGCATCGAATCCCATCAAACCAGGTGAAGTAATTCCAAGAATTGCGTTAAAATTAGCACCGTCATAGTACATTTGCCCACCTGCCTGATGAACTATTTCTGCCGCTTGTGCAATTTCTGGTTCAAATAATCCAAGCGTATTTGGGTTGGTTATCATCATTATTGCCGTTTGATCATCAACTGCTGCCGCTATTGCATCTAAGTCAATCCGTCCGTCTTCGCGACTCGGGATTTCAACAATTTCAAACCCACCCATTGCTGCACTAGCCGGATTGGTACCATGCGCAGAATCAGGAACCAATACTTTGGTTCTTTGAGTTTCTCCGCGACTCCTGAAATATTCTTGAATACAACGAACTGCAGTGAATTCACCTTGGGCACCAGCAACTGGTTGTAGTGTTACCTGATCCATTCCAGCACAAATCTCTAACATCTCTTGCATTTCATGGAATATTGATAATAGGCCTTGAATATGATGTTCTGGTTGGTGTGGATGTATATCGGCAATACCAGGTAATTGTGCAATCACTTCATTTATCCGCGGATTATGCTTCATTGTGCATGAGCCCAGAGGATAAAATCCTGTGTCAATTCCAAAATTTCTTTTGGATAACCAAGTGTAATGACGAACCATTTCCGGTTCACTTAACCTAGGCCAACGTGCAACCTTCTTTCTTGTAAGATTCTCTGGTAGCGCAATAGAATGTGCCGGAAGTAGAGGGGCCGGTTGAGAATACCCCTTTCCGATTGCACCACTGTGGTCGAATAAATTACTCATGCTGCCACCGCCTTTGAAGACCACAATGCTAAATGGGCGGCCAATAATTCAATCTCTTCCGCTTTGGTTTGGTCTGTCACCGTAACGAGTAACCAATTAGTTCGATTTGAATACCATGAATTCAAATTAAATCCGCCGACGATTCCATTATCATCTAAATAGTCCAAGCAATCTTTTGCCTTGCCCGGCAATTCAACAACAAATTCATTGAAATGATGACTCCCTATATGGGGGAGGGCGATTGTTTGAATCTCACTCAATTTTTGCTTGGCGAGAATACAGGCAGTCATATTTCTAACAGCCAAATGATTGAGTCCTTCTGGACCTAGTAATGCCATATGCATAGCACCCATCAGTGCGATTAGCGTTTCATTAGTGCAGATATTTGAAGTCGCACGATGTCGCCTAATATGTTGTTCACGAGTTGATAATGTGAGACAATATGCAACTTTACCATCGACATCAATTGAACGACCTACAATTCTTCCAGGCATTAAACGGAGATATGGTTTAGAGCAAGCAAAAATCCCATACAATGGTCCTCCTGCTGTAATAGGTGAGCCGAGAGGTTGCCCTTCACCAACAACCATGTCTGCACCGTAATTACCCGGCGCTTCAACCACTCCAAGAGAAACTGGCTGCACTCCAACAATCAATGCTGTATTTGGCCCAAGAATTTCTTTCAGAAGAGGGACTCCACCATCAAGAATGCCAATAGGATTTGGTTGCTCAACATATACGCCACAACTCCCTGCTGCTTCTTTAGCCGATTCTAAATCAATTGTTCCATCACCATTATGCTTTAGCATTCGGATTTCTATTCCGCCACCTTGGCAATAATTTTGCATTACTGAAAACTTATCAGGTGTAATTAATTGTGAAACATAGACTACATTTTTTTGTGTCGCTTTACGGTTGTGCACTCTAACTGCACAAGTTAGTGCTTCAGCGCTAGCCGATGAACCATCATAAAGCGATAAATTGGCAATTGGCAAACCTAACAATTCAGATAAAAGTGTTTGAAACTCCCACATTGCTTGTAACATTCCTTGGCTTACCTCAGGTTGATATGGAGTATATGCAGTCAAGAATTCTCCACGAGTAATCATTGCAAAAACGGCTGCTGGAATGTAATTACGGTATAAGCCAGCACCAAGAAATGACACGCGGTCACCAAGTGCCACATTGCTTCCAAGCAATCTATTGGCATCTGCAATTATTTCTTCTTCACTTTGTGGACCTCGCAAAGGAAGTTCTCCCTGCATTCTTACATGTGATGGAATATCGCTGAATAAATCCTCAATATCAGCAAGCCCCATCTCCGCCAACATTTCTTGCTCTCTACCTAGATTTGGCAGTTGGTCGACCATCATAATCACCACACCCCTACGGGGTGTATGCTTAACGGTGCGCGTACCGGTCATAATGTTCTTCCTTTGTTGAATAGCAAAATTACTGGAATTGAAGCGAATCACTGATGGGTTAGTTAGTTCTGCCAAGTGATATGGCGAAGGTTGCAATGGTGGTTACAAACTCCTGTGCGCCCGACCCAAGAGTGCTACGCAGTGCCTTTTGGTTATCTGAAGCGGGGCACCAAGTGACAGTACATGCTTTTGACAGATTGCAACTACATGCAAAGTCTGAATCGTTACATGGTGCTAGAATCATGCGATACCATCTAGGAGACATCCCCTATGGTGGAATGCTAAAATCAATTCGCGGTATCATGCAATTTTCTAAACGGGTCAAAGCAACTCTACTTCATTCACCACCCGAATTGATCTACTGCCATGATGCAGATACCCTCTCAATAGCAGTTTCTTTGAAAAAAAGTCATGGAATTCCTTTTGTTTTTGATATGCATGACCTTCACCATACATGGATTAGAATGCCTGCTCCGAAATCAATTCTTCGAAAATTATTGAGTCGCAAAATGGAGTCTACAATGATTCGCCATGCGGGGAAAGCAGATGCTATCATTACTACCAGTGGTAAGATTGAAAGGGGCATACATGATGGTTTTGAGCAATATTTGCAATCAAAAAATCTTGCTTCAATCGTGGTAGAAAATCGCCCAATTGAAATGTCAATACCGCAGCAGAGAAATCCTGAAAACAAGGATTGGACTGTCGGCTATTTAGGACGTGTTCGTGAATTGAAAACATTTACTCTGATGCTGGAGGCAATCAAACTAATTCCAACTACTGAAAGACCAAAACTCATTATTGCTGGAGATGGAATAAGAGAAAATGAAGTGCGTGAACTAATGTTAAATGCAATAGAAAGTGATGGAATAGAGGCCGATGTGAGTGGAGCATTTACTCCTGATCAATTTCAGGAACTGGTAAAACAGTTAGATGT
>JABIGP010000251.1 GCA_018650105.1 Methanobacteriota archaeon | reverse complement strand
ATTTACTCATCAAAGGCGTAAGCCTTGTCATCTACTCCCCAATCCTTTAGAAGGGTCGCCAACGGAGTACAATTATGACCTCGCAGGAAGCATCAACACATCCTGCGATTGAATACTTAGCACACAAAAATCCTAGACCTGGTCAAATTGAAATGATCATTGAAGCAAATAAGTCATTATCCAATGGAGGGTTCCATTTGGCAGCAGCACCAACCGGTATTGGAAAGACCGCTGCCGCCCTTGCTGCCGCACTTGAAGTTGCTAGAAAATCGAATATTGCAAAGAAAGTCTTTTTCTTAACATCTCGTCAAAGCCAGCACCGAATCGTTGTTGATACTGTTAGGAGATTGAATCAATTGCGACAGAATAACAGCCAAATCACACTGGTAGATATGGTTGGGCAATCCGGAATGTGTGTTCAACCATTTGCAAAAGAATCTTCCTTGGTATTCTCAATCCTGTGCTCACAGGCAAGAAAAAGTCGCAGTTGTATGCCTTGGATAACACAGGCTCCAAGCCTATCACAGCGGATATTGGACGGTCCATTACATGTTGATGAATTAGTTGAGTTGACTAAAATCCACAGAGAAAATAATGTTCTTACACAGGTATGTCCTTGGAAGATTGCCCGTGAATCTGTTAAGCATGCCGACGTATTTGTTGGGGATTATAATCACTTATTCGATGATGGAGTTCGTGAAGTTAGTCTAGAAGCGATGGGTGTTAACCTAAGTGACATCATTATCATTGTTGATGAAGCACACAATTTGGCAAGCCGTATTCGTATGACAATGGAAAAAAGGTTGACTCCAACAATAGTTAGGAATGCGGGGATGGAAATTGAAGAACACCTTGGGGTATTGCAAGAACAACAACAAATAGACAGAAATTCAAATGCTGAAGAAATCGCATTATTCTCATGGGGATTGGAGGTCATGGGGGCTTGCAGACGCACATTTAACGAATTATTTCATTCAATGCACAGTAGCCTGCCAAATGGCAAAGATGAGCAAAAAGTAGAGGCTAATGATTTTGTTAATGCGATTCATCGCGCTTGCGACATAGTGGATGGAGTTTCTGGCCAAAAGTCCATCACCGAAAATGTTGAACAAAAAACACCCTTGGTAAGCCGTGAAAAACGTATTCAAAGAATACAACAATTATTGGCAAATGTCGAAATCGAAGTTGACACTGATTCAGCAGATGGCGCATTTGAACCGGATTCTCATCGCTTTGCAGAAATCATTGCTTGCATTAACCGCTTTGGAGGGGGCACTGCGATGACTTTAATTTTTGACAACAAGGGTAAAGATGGAAAGATTACAACTCATTTACTCGACCCTGGCTTAGTTTCAAAACCAGTCTTTGAGAATTCTGCTGGCGCTATTTTGATGTCCGGAACTCTATATCCGCCTGAAATGTATGCCAATTTACTTGGACTAACAAGTGCAAAAACCACTTCTAAATCATATAAATCACCATTTTCTGGTAGCAGAAGACCAGTCTTGTTGGCACAGGACGTGACAACAAAATATACTGAACGTGGCCATGCAATGACCATGAAAATTAGAGCGCAAATTGATGCTTTGGTCAAAGGAACACCAGGTAATATTGCAGTTTTCGTACCATCATACAAAATGCTCAATGAAATATTTGCTGATGCCTTTTTCTCTGGAATTCGCAAGATCACCGAATCCAGAGATTGGTCAAAACAAGATATCGATGGAATTGTAGATTTGCTAAGAGATGAAAAAGAATCTGGCCAGAGAATACTATTATGCGGAGTGTTCGGTGCAAGGTTGAGCGAAGGTGTGGATTACAACGGAGGCGTATTAGATGCTGTTGCCTGTGTAGGAATACCAAATCCACCACCATCGGTATTGAATGATTCATTGAAAGAGTATGTTTCTGAACGCTTTGGCAAAGATTTAGCATGGCAATATACCTCCACGCAACCGGCGATTAATTCAATCCTGCAAGCAATGGGAAGACCGATTCGTTCAATCGGCGACCGCGCCCTCATTCTTCTCTTAGACAAGCGTCATTCCGATAGAGTATATTCAAAATGCTATCCAAAGGACCTGATGATGAGTACAACTTCTGGACCTGAAACTACAACAAGTTTCGCAAAGAGATTTTTTGCGAAGGTTCATACAACAATAGAGGAATGAATACCACACCGAGGAGGACGAAGGTTCATGGACATCGCAAGCAACGGCAACAATATGGAACAATGGCAGGACATGGAAATCTCTCTCGAGAAGCCAACTGATTTGGCACCTACTACACCAATTTCTAATGGTTTGGATGTAACACCAAACCTTCTCCATGATGAATTTCATCAGCAGGCTGGCCACTTATCTGAAGTCGAACAATTGCATAGCCATGTACTGGTAACCGCAGGAATGTTGCCTGAAACCCATATCGCAGAAGTTCAACCTCAACGTCAATTGGCTTGGGTAATCAAAGAATTGCATGGAAGACTGAATCCAGATGGATTAACTGTACCATTATTAGGTGCGGCAATAGATCAAATCCAATTACAGGTGATGAGAACAGAAACTAGAGCAACAGTAAAACTGACCATTAGTGAAGAAAATAACCCTACACTTGAGCGATTGATGCCACTTCCTGAAGAAGCAACTGGTGATATTAATGCACACTTTGTCAATGGCAAATTACACCTTAGATGGTAGATTTTGATTGTTTTACTTCTTGAAAATGAGGTATAAAGCTAATCCAACAATTATTACAATACCAACTATTGCCTTGATGCTAAGACCTGAAAGAACTGATTCTGTCATGAATTGGCGATAACACAGCAATATTTAGTTTCTAAGGTAGAACAAAGTTTTTGAGAGTTGATAAATTAAACAATCCATGAAGCCCTACCTTGAGCATGTAAATATCACCGTAATCAATGTGGATGAAGCGGTTCGTTTCCTTCAAACTGCAATGCCTGATTGGAAAGTTCGAGCAGATGTTAGCAGTGCGGAAAGCAACTGTCGCAGATGGGTTCACCTAGGCACCGATACAAGTTATATTGCCATTGAAGATAGAGGCGCGACGGAAAAGGGAGGCCACGAACCTTATGTTGATCCAGGAATGAATCACCTAGGCTTTGTTGTCAATGATGTCAATGCGGTGTCAAAGAGATTAACCGATGCTGGATATGAAGAGGGTTTGAGTTCTCTTGATAATCCAAATCGAAAGCGTATATATTTCTATGATGCAGACGGTAATGAGTACGAATTCATTGAATATCTCAAAACGGATGTTGCTTCGCGCAACGACTATTCAGACGCATAAATTGATTGAAACAATCAATTATCAAGTTCTTGGAGCGATTGCTTGCAACTGGTTAATCTCAGCACTCATACGATTCAATGCCTGCACTGCAGCCTCTTGGTGGACACCACCCATCTCTTCTCGACTATATCTTGCCATCTCGAAGGTGTTGTCCAAAGCGATTAGTGCATCATTGGAAATTCCTGGCATTGCTTGGCGAATAGCAACTTCGAATTCACGAACTGTTTCAAAGTCACGGCGTAAGAAATCACGCTGTTGAAGCAATGAGCACAAATCTTGGTAGCAATTGAAAATCGCTTCTCTAATCGAGTCTCCTGCTGCCAATAATTCAGCAGTATATGCAAATATTTCAGCAGCATCTGACATCAGTTCAGCAGCCTTTTTCTTTCGATACATTACAACGCCTGCAGCACCTAAGGCCGCGATTAGAAGCATTAGCACATATGACCACGTTGATACTTCTTGGACATCTTCAGCATAGGTATATTGTGGTGAGAAACCATCTTGGCGTATTGCTGCAAATGATGTGAGGCTTTCATCACTCAAGCGTGGATCGTTGATGATAATGTCCATCGAAACTTCTCCCCAGCGACTTGCGTCACCGTAAGGTGGGTCTGAGTTAAAATTAATCAGTGCGACTCCATTTTCATTTGTTATCGGTTGTAATGGATTACCCAATTGCGTGCCATTTCCGTCATAGAGATAGATAGTTACACTAATTCCAGGAACTCCTGCTCCTGTATCTTGGGCTGTAATAATTACATTGCCGGTAATGTCTTCGTCTTTATCTTCAATAACTTCATCAATATTTACATTGAAGTCTGCATTTATCTTGACATATAGTATTTGAGAAATACTCTCTGCATTCAAGTAGAGTGAATCATTTCTTGGTGCATCTATTGCAATCCATTGTGAACCAGATTCCATCCACGAAGGCGCAGGTCCAGTAATTGAGAAATTACCATTTGTCCAAGTGACTAGTAATCCTCCAATACAACTTGCTCCATCTCTGCCATTGACACAGTCTGTGCCATTTCCAATGTGTAGAACTAGATTTTCAAAGACTTCTCCTTGACCGCCAACTTCTGCTATTGAACCGGTTAGAACAATCGGAGCAAAGGTTCCATCGGAACGTGTCACAATCTTTGAAGAGGTTTCATCAAGGGTTATTTCCATATTTGACCAAACGATAGCAATAGCACTTTCTGATGCTTCTAGGTGAGCATTTGTCCCTGTGAAAATGACTGTAAAGGTATGTTCTCCTCTGGTCAATTCCATTGTTGCTGGAATAACTACATTCCATGTACCATCTTCACTAGTAGTTGCAGTTGCAACTTCCACATCATCGAGGACAATGCTTACCATCATTCCTCCAAGACCGTCTCTATTTACTGTGTCAATGTCAAACAATCTTCCAGATAATTCCCATGTATCTCCACGTGTAGCATCTCTTCCATCATCAAAGATCAGCGTGATATCTGAACGGTGAGCGAGGAAGAAGGTCGTATTGCCTGTGTCTGAACGATAGAATCCTTGGGCAGATACTATTGCATCCATTGTGTGGTTGCCAAACGAGAATATGTCAGGTATTGTCCAATCGTATGAGAATTGACCTTGCGCATCTGTAGTTACTACAGCAACGACGACCCCTTCAACATTCAGTTCAACTTGGTGCCCAGCTATTGGATTCAATTGATTATCAACTACTAATCCTGTGATTGACACATTCTGTGAAACCGCTACTGGACTTGGCATATCTACAGTTACCAAGACCTTGCTGAATACATTCCAAGTTCCAGTTTCCTGACTCGGCAAGTAGAATGTAGTTCCTGTGAACTTAACTTCAAGTGATAATGGGCCAAGGTTTGCATCCGCTGGCACTGCATGTACTGCAGTAAACATTCCATCAACATCTGTTGTAACATTGGTTAGCCACATTCCATCAAGCCAAATTTCAATGGTTAGATTTTCCAATGGTAAATCAACAATATCAAGCAATCTTCCTTGGATAGTCATACTATCTTCTCGGTCAACATCTCCGGTTGGAGTAATCAATAGAATCTTAGTTGGAACACTAACATTGAAAGCAACAATATCGCTGCTTGGGTGGTAATATTCAGGGTTTGCAGGGTCACCTACACCAATCGGGTCAACCCAATCTCGGCCACCATTAAAGCGAACCTCAATTTGATGCGCTCCTGCTGTAGCATCTTCTGGAAGAACCCAACTCAAGGAAAAGGCTCCACTCAATGCATTTGTTTCAACACTCGCTACTGGAACTCCATCAACCAATAGATGAACGATTGCTAGAGATTCAACACCATTGCTGTATAGCGGTAGTCCAAGGTCATCTAGTAGAGTTCCGTTAACAATGAATGAATCACCAGCAGTCAGTGTGCTCGGGCTTTGAGAAATGCTCAAATTGGTTTCTGCCAACACAACGAATTGAGTTGTTGTATTACTACCCAATAATCCGGTAGTTCCAGGGATTCCTCCAAATGTAACCCTTAGGTCAGAAGGACCGACTGATTGGTCACTTGGTACATTCAATACTCCAATAGCCGTTCCATTTGCTGCAGTGGTTAATGTAGCGTTGATATTTGTGCCAACAATCTCAATCATTACTGCTTGCTGTGGCACATTTTCGCCAGTATTATCTCTCAACAAGATTTGTATTGAGACATTATCTCCACGATCAGTTCTATCGTTTAGTGAAGGTTGTCCAAGGCCATCTATCGACGGCTTCAAGAATACCAACGTTGTATATCCTCGACTATCAAATGTAGTATTATCTTTAGAACCTAAGTAGAAATTAACATTAGGCACAAATGATGCTTCAAGTACATGGCTATCTGCTTTGAAGTTCTGGCTTAGTGTAATTGTTGCATTCCAGAATCCTCCAGTCATCACAGTACCGTTGGCGACAGTAAACCCTGTAGGGTTACCATCTAGTGTAAACAAGATATTAGCCAGTAAATCAGTACCATCTCTTTGCTCTAAACCGCTTCCGTTATCAGAAACAACTTGCCCAGATACATCAAACGATTGTCCAGCCACTGGATTGGCAGAAATTGCATCTACGACCAATATTGTCGCTGCTCTAATAGTAATAGTTGACAAATTAGCATTCGTTGATAATAAATCGCTAGAACCATTGAATACGATGTTGACTGTAATCAGTCCAAGTGGATGGCTTGAAGGGATTACATGAGTAAAGTTGGCGAACCCTTCACCATCGGTAATAGTCGGAGCAAGCCATGTCTCATGGAATTCAATTGCAACATCATATCCAACAAGTGGTTGCCACATATTAGAAGATTCAACTAACTTAGAAGTCATATTGACAGTTTCACCGCGATTGATGATTATTGGATTCAATGGTTGTAAATTCTCAAAGCGAGAAACACCCATAACCAATATTCCGTGTTGAGTTGAGGCGGTCAGATAGAAAGGAGAAGAACCTTCCATTACACTGATTACCAGTGTTTTTTGCCCTCTTACTGTTCCATTGTTTAGTGAATCGGTAGGAATAGACATATTGAATGTTCCATTTTGTGAAGTAATATGTCCTTCTACAAGTGTTTCATTTGGATTTTCTAGCCAAAATGCGGAAAGTGCGACTGCACTAATTAGAGATCTACTTCCATTATCGGCATCAAGAACTTGCCCTAACACATTGAAATTTATACCAGCAGTAACAGTGCTAGGAACACTATCAATTCTGAAATCACTATCTACTTGAACGGTGATATTTACGATAGTATCGTTACCTGTACGTCGTGAATTACCCATGCTCAATCCATCTGTCAAGTCATCGTGAACTACCATTCTCAAATCATAATATCCTGGGCTAATTCCTGAAGGAGTCCATGAAAAACTTGCATTTCCAGATGCATCGGAAACAATAGTTGCAATGGTTTGATTTGTATTGCCATAGTCAAACACAAATTCAACAGATGCATCACTTACATTCGACATATCAGCAACATCAAAAATTGAAGCATTCAGGAATACTGAATTATTCATCTCCACTATTATTATCGGCCGTTCAGATTGTACAACAAACTCTGATTCTACACCCACTAATACCGAAGGTAAGTTAGGAGGTTGAGGAGGGTCAGAAGGAGGTGATAGGTCAACTAATTGATAGAAAGCTCCACCGATTGGTGCAACTGCATCAAAGTCCATCAATAATTCAAATTCATACGCATTACTCGGTTGATTCGTCGGCATTGTCACTGAAATGTTGAATGTTCCAGTGGAATTGTTGAGCATACCATTTGCAATATCTATCAAATTACCATCTGGCAATCGCATAAGAACTGTAAGTATTGAATCATTATTGAGAACTGGTGTTAAATGAACTGAATCAAATACATCTCCGTAAATGTAGGTACTAGTTCCCAAGTGATTCCAATCTTGCCCTACACTGAGATTCCATCCTACTTCTGCCTGAGTTCTTAGCCAGGCTTGACCAATTGATGGTTGGAAATATTGTGAACCATTGAAAGAAATATCAAGAATGTAATCATAAGCAATCTTACTGGAATTTAAATCCCAACTCAAAGAAATCACTGTGGATTCTGGGTCTGTAGTAGTATTTACCCAGTTGTTATCAAAGAAGAAGTCATAATCTCCAACCGTGTTAAAGCCTTGAATTACACCTCGGTGATCTTCAATTTGCACACGTACATTTGTCGGAGTTCCTCGCATCTGTGGCATTGCTTCAATTGAGAAATCAAGTATTCCTTGCAACCAATATGGAGCATTAATTGATACATTTGCATCATCGGTTGCTAATAGTACATCTGGGAAGAAGCGCAATTGTATTTCGATAACACCTGCCGCGACTGGTGTATCTGCTGCTGCAAGAAGATGAGTAATAGTAAACGAACCATTTACTGTGAAATTGAAAACTTCAAGCCATTCCATTCCTGAATCATTTTGACGAATTGACAATGACAGATTTCCAAGCATAGCGACCGGAGTTGCACCGATACTCATCGATGAACCATTGATATGTATATCATCATTCAACACGAAAACACTGTTATTGGCCAAAGGCCCCTCAACTGTTGCTGTGAGGTTAGGAGCATCTCGAATATCCAATGTAATAGCATGTGTTGATGGCCTTAGATGGAATTGTGGCGGAGTGAATGTGGTAACTGATGTATCTAACCAACCAGAATAACCAAGTGTTGCAGAAATATTTGTCTTGAATTCTAATGGGTCCAAATCAACTACAATACTCCATACACCACCAGGGCCTACATCTCCGCTTAGATTAGTTAATCCATTTACTGAAGAAGTAAATTCCAACCAAACCGTTTGGTTTTCAATTTCATCAGCCCAACTAATAGGTGGATTCTCAAATGAAAGCAATCCTTGGATAGTTGTCGTTGCTCCCGCACCTGCAACTGGAGAATCTATTGCTTGTGGACTGGTGTGGTTTATCACCGAATCATCGGTGACATTGATGTATACATCCAAGACAATTCCGTCATGCGAAACATATCCACTCTGTAGATGTTCAACTACGAGACGGTGAATGCCTGGGCGTATTGCGTCAGTAGGAATTCCATTCATTGTGAAATTACCATCCTGCAAACTATTTGATGATGAAAAGATTCTAGCAGGGTTACCACCTGGACCAGGGACTAGATCTGCTTCATTAAGCGGAACTAGATATCCAATTAGTGGTATTTCTCCGATTGGAGTTGCATTGTCTACAAATCTAAGTTGACCTGAGACAGAAATATTTGTTTGGCCATCTCTATCCCATGTCAATGGGCTAACAGTTTGGTTGACGAGTTCAATTTCTTCGGCTGCTGGACAAGCATCAAATGGAACCCAGCCCATGTCAAGATTTCCATTTGCTGAATTTTGTTGCAGTTTGACTTCGCCCCATGTAGAGCGGTCACCAGAATAGACTTCATACCCATTACCTGTCCATGTCCCACCAACATATCCAGTGACATATCGAGCTGGCAATCCTGCCAAACGAGCCATGGTAACAAACGCTGCTGAAAATTCTGCACAGGTTCCTTCAAGGACACTGCCGACAAGAAGATTGGACATATCCTCTTCTTTTGGAATACCAGAACCGTTGTAATTTCTCTTGAATTCCGTTGTTGAGTTACCATTGATTAAAAAGTCTGAAATCGCTGAAGCCTTGGAATAAGCATCCGTTGCTCCAGCATCATTTATCACAGCATTAGTGATATTGAAAATACCAGAATTAATGTGGGTCAAATCCTTGAAACTTGCATCTAGTGATAATTCATAGGAAAAGCCTGGGCTGGCGATTGACGAGGCCGAATTATTTGCCCAATCAAAGTAAAACTCTGAATTATTTACCCATATTTCACTGAGCGGACCAGGATTGACAGTTATCATGTAAGTATCATTTGTCACATCCAAAGAGGCTGAAGCATCCGACCAGAACGATAGTTCTGTCCATGAATCAGGCATCGGCACTGCCCCATTCATTATTGGATTGTTCATTTGTATGGTCCATAAGACAGTGTCATTTGCAAAAGAAATATCCGCAAGGTTTGTCTTATTGGCTGTTGGAACATTGACAACTGAACTTGGGTGTGCCGTACCTATGTGAGCATAGGTTGTACCAGTATAGAAATCGTTAGTGGTTTGTCTCCAACGGTGCACTGAAAATACATCTACATTACCAGTTGTATTGTTGGCCCAGAATACAACTTCATTTGAAAACGAATCGTCGCTTGGGTCCCATGGATTGAATGGCGCACCAACACAATTAACAAACCAGAATTGTATTGGACATTCATCACCATCTAGCATTCCTCCACCATCAGTATCTGGATTTGTCCAGTCTGTACCGGTTTGATTCTCAATAGCATCTGGGATACCATCTCCATCAAAATCATCAGGGAGTAAATCGTCAGAAGGATCATTTTCTGGATTTGTACCATCGAAGTATTCTGATTTATCGTCTACTCCTCCACCATCTGTATCTGCAGCAGTAGTATCTGTAATCCAAGTGTCTTGTGAACCATTAGTAATCCCTATCCAAGATAAATCGCAACCAGTATTTGCCTCAAAGTAGTTGTTCAGTCCGTCCAAGTCGTCGTCCAATAGATTTGAGCAGGGTTCATTTGGATCGGTTCCATCAATTCTCGCCTCATCATAGTCATTGACTCCATCACCATCTGTATCAACTAATGTAGGATTTGAAAACCAACCAAAGGTTCCCAGTAATTCCTGCCAATCTGCTAATCCATCGCCATCGGAATCTGTATAATCATCATCACAATAACTGTGTGTTGTTAGGATTGTTCCGGATTGTGTTGCACTATAATGACAGAATGAACCGTTACGGTTCTCCACAGTAGTGACGCCTGCTCCTGGGCCATTTGATACACCCTGAATCACATTATTGACCACAGTTGCATAGGCAAACGAGCTAAGCGTTCCCGACGCGTTATACCATCCAACACCTCCTGCAGGATTGAATCCTGAGCCATCTCCAATCGTCAATTGGCTAGTTAGGGCATTCCATGAAGAAAAAGAAGTCGAATAATCAACCATTGAATCACAAGGGTCTGTACCATGTGATACATTTCTCTCATCACCGTCATTTATTCCACCAAAATCAGTATCGGCAATATCCCACGATGTACAAGAAAGGTTTTCTTCCCAGTTTTGAATTCCATCGCCATCAGCATCGCCAGAATCTTCTCGGCGCGTAGGGTCTGTCTCACCGGGGTCCAAAATTCCGTTAGCGTTCAAATCTTCTGCACCATCATCAAATGCATCATCATCTGTATTGTTATCTCTTGGATCACTCGCTTGAGGAGGATTTCCATATGCTCCTGAAACTTCAACACCATCTGGAACACCATCATTATCTGTATCAGATGATGTTGGGTCGGTTAGTAGTGTAAGAGCTTCGTGTGAATCATTTAATCCATCACCATCAGTATCTGCTTTTTGCGGATTAGTTGAGGTAATTCCATCAACTTCTGCAGTAAATGTTGCACAAGCACCAGGGCCGATTCCTTGAGCAGGGTCACATGGCGAGACAGTTTCGGTAACCAAGCCATTCGGACCATTACGGAAACATGGTGAAGAACCACACATCGTAGTCCAAGTAGGGTTGACATATTCCATCAAATTGCTTAGACCATCACCGTCTGGGTCTCCATTTGCTCCATCTGCATTTGACGCTTGAGTAGCATTCAATCCGTTCGCTGCTTCCCACCCATCTGGCATTCCATCACCATCTGTATCCCATCCTGCTACGTCTTCATCAGCAATTCCATCGCCATCATCATCGTTACTTGAACAGTCTAAATCGCCATCGTTATCTGGGTCTGCGGAATCAATGAAACCATCCTTGTCATCATCAAATCCATTGGTACAAATATTTCCAACTGGGTCTTCGTCACACAAAATAACTGAGCCAGTTCCATCATTACCGCTGCCTCCACAAGCGACTCTTGTGTATTGCATTGCATTTTCTTCATCCCAATTATTAACCGGTACAGTCCCATTCCACCAAACACCTTTGTCCAAAACATTTGGTGTAGTAGAAGAATCCCATCCAGTAGGCATCAGATAATTATATTCCATCAAATTGGTCATACTATCACCATCTGGGTCACCAGTTGCACCATCCCCACCTTGACTTGAAAGAGGGTTTAATCCATACTGCCATTCCCACCCATCTGGTAGACCATCGTTATCGGAATCGGGGTTATTTGGTTGAGTATTCATCAGATACTCTAGACCGTACGTTAATCCATCACCATCTTGGTCAGATGCTGCTAATGCACTATATGAAAAAAAGTCAATTGTTGCGAATGTGGACATCACCATTAGCATTACTAATGACAACGATTTGATAGCATCTCGATGCTTCAAAATCTCCAATCCTGGGCGCGCCAAATCGGGGGAAGAATACTTGCGCATAGTTTTCACTAACCTCGGGTTGTTCTTTTGCCTCATAAGGGGAATGGTACGCTGTTCATACAATGCTCGTTTATTGAAACCAATTGCCATTGGAAAAACGCAACACTAAGAGGCAATTTAAGAAAATAATCAAATGTCCTATAATTTTCATCGCAAAATGTCAAATTAGAGATTTTCAAGCTCGTCGAGCAATTCTAAATCATCTTCTTCTTCAACTTCAACCTGTATTTCTTCTAGCGATAAATCATCAATAATTTCCTCTTCTTCATCACTGATTTCCAAGTCATGTCCGAAGTCCTTAGGATCGGCGGAGTATTTCGCCTTGTTATAGAAACTGTACAAAGCCAATAATGCAATTACGACTATCAAAGCAAGTGTAGATGGTTCAGGGTCAATTATTTCATTGAACATACAAGAAATCCCACTGCATTCAGTCATGAATTTGAATGATTGTATCTGAGTATAATTACCATCATATGGTGAGTTCTCATCCATCGGAGTCATCGTCAATGAAAATGAAACTTCTCCACTATTCTTTAATTGCGAAGGTGAAGTTATTTCAACTGAAAAATCCTTATTTGTGTATGCAGGCAAATGTAAGATAATGAATGGACCACCTGCTTGTTCAGAAGAGGCTCTAATCAATCCATCCCAGCCCGTCGGTTCATCCAAGGTGATAACAACATCGAGAGGAACATTGTTTTGATTATCAATTCTGAATTCGATATTCTTCGTCTCATCTGGTGCAAAATATGTGTTTTCGCTCTTTTGAGTGACTTCTAATCGGCCTGCACGGACATCCTTCTCTACTTCAATGACCACTGGTAAATCAAAATATCTTGCGACTTCAGCATCAACTCCTTGTTCAATCACACGAGTATAGATTGTATGGTTTCCAGATTCTACTTCAGGTAGTAAATCAATACTCAATTTCACATCTACGTAATTATTGGTCCAGGTTTTTACCACAACAATATCGCTTGCTGAATCATTGGAAATGGAATAATCCCAATTAGCATAATTGGAATTAGAATCAGTATTTCTAGATAGGGCATCAGGTTTTACGATTCTCCATTCAGTTTCACCAGCATTGTCACTTGAGTCGGAAATGCGCAGGTTAAACCATGTGCTTGCTCCTAATGCTACTGGGCCTACATGTGCCAGTGTACCACCGTCACTATCTGCAATTACTTCTACTAGAATTCCAAATGTACGATGAACTGTAAATCCAACAATCGTTGGGTCCAAGGCAGATTCACCTGAACTGCTAATCATCATTTTTACCAATCCAATGTCTTGGGATTCCCTATCACTCGGCGGATATGCTTCCATACGAATAATCCTTGTTTTATGAGACCCAATCTCAGGTGTAATTGATTGAATTCCCTCATCGACTAATTCTTCACCTGTTTCGTTATCAAATAGCCTAAATTGCCAAGCATCTGGGAAGTCAACAACTCTAATGCGGAAAGTGTCAACATCAAATCCAGAATTAAACAAGTCGATGTAGAACATTCCTGTTTCACTAACATCAACATAGTGCGAAATAGATTCATTATATGCCTCCGGTCTTGTAGAATCTGCAATTTGTTTTTGATGTTCTACATCTTCATAAATAGAAACACGAGGGGATGAATAAACACCTACCTCTGTAATGTTTAGATGTAATGTTTTAATCGCTACTTCAACTGTTTGACCTTGATCATTCTCAGCATAGGCTCTTGCTTCAATGTTCAATTTATCCGGTGCATCGGACAAATCATCATTTGGTACAACCAACTCCAGAATAGGAATTACAGATGCTCCGCCGCCGCTCAATTGGTAGCCACCAGGTTGATCCCATATTGGTTCGGACCAAGAAGAGGGCAATCCCGGAAATGCCAAATCAATCTGTACATCGATAGTAGAGGCTGTTGAGCCTGTGTGTTCAAGCAATAATTCAACATATGAAGTTTGACCTGGGGCGATAAGAACTACATCTGCTTGATCAATTGCTAGTCCGAGTGCTACGTCATGTTCTACCATTGTTATTCCTTCGTGATCAACAATAACAGTATGTCCTTGAACATCCTTTATTTCGAGATACAAGGGGTAATCACCTGCTTCTATCCCAGCATCATATACCCACGATAAATTACCAACTAAGCCATTGTTATCCAATCTCAAATCATTATCGGAAAAGGTTTCAACGAATTTAGTAGATGCTCCATTTGGAGTACTCATTACCAACTTAACATCCTGAATATCTGCTCTTCCAAATGCATCTCTTACATCAATTGAAAAATGAATTTCTCTGTATTCTGGGCGGTGATTCGGCGGCCATTCTATCTTCTCTTCTTCAAGCCATCCACAGCCATAATCCTCATGGCAACTATGAACTTTTATTGCTGAACCTGAAAGTGCATTGGCCTTCAATTCAATCTTTGAAAATCCTTGAGTTCCTGAAACATCACCAAAAGCAACCATTACATCACAATCTCCTTGCCCGATTCCACCGCCACTACCTTCACAAGTTGCTTGTGCATCGATTCGTAATTTCAATTGCTTCCCATTAGGAACTGTGAAACCATTAGTAGGGATGCTAAAGAATACTTCGTTGCTCGTCCATGTGCAAGATTGGAAAGGCGAACTTTGACATGGCTCATCGAGGTTGATAGTCTCAGTAAATTCAGAATTACCTCCTTCTAATGAGAACGTTACATCTGCAGTTGAACCGGAACTACCTGTAAATTTCAGATACACGGATAATTCTGCAACATCTCCTGTTTGTGTAGATGTTTCCCCATAAACTTGCAAATCACTAATCATTTCGCTACTACGGAATTCAAGGCCACCAAGTGCACTCTCTTCGATATGCCCACTATCTGGTTGAGTCGTATTAATCGCCCCATCCCCACCATTTTCAGCAGCCTTCCTATCCAAATAAAGGTCATAAGATTCTATCGAACCTGATGTACTGAGAATTTTTGTTGTGGGCTCTAATGTATCCACTGAATCATCATCACCAATGCTAGAGAACATTGTTAGTGGAGCAATTGCCCCCAATAGAATCAATATGATAATCGATGGAAGTAGGATGCTATTTACGCTTCTCTTGGTAGCCAGCATAGTGTTCACAACTCCGGCCTGCCCAACCGACTGTTAAACGGTTTTGCCTCAATTGCTCTCTAAACACCCCCTCTACGAGGGGGATTGTTTCTTCCAGAAAAATAATTTCAGTAAATAATTTGTTGTGAATGTGAAAATAGGTCAAAGTATTGTCAAAAATTGCTACAAAAAAAAGAGCATCATTGAAAGACTCTAGGCGACCCGACCGGTTTACGCAGGGGTGGCTGAGGCGGTCAAAGGCGCCGGGCTTAAGATCCGGTCCTTATGGGTTCGTGGGTTCGAATCCCACCCCCTGCATCTATTTTCATCCATTTTAGAAGGGGGACTACGAGTTAATTGACCATCCGCCATCAACAGTGATTACTTGGCCAGAAAGATGCGGACTATTGACAAGAAATAATATCGCTTTTGCGACATCCTGAGGATTTCCTTCCCTCCCCAATGGAACTTTCTCAATTATTGAAGCATAATGTGGCGCTTCCCAATCCGCCGCTAATATCGCTCCAGGAGCGATACAATTCACCCTAATTTCGGGTGCTAATTCGCCAGCTAAATTCATCATTAATTGACGCATTCCCGCCTTGCTTGAAGTATAATGTGAAAGACCGCTCCAAGAGCGGCCTAATGAAGTATCAATTATTCCGATAACACTGCCTTTCACAGCTTTCAAATTAGCAATAAATGCTTGTGTAATCAAAAATGGAATTTCAATATGAATTCTATTCATTAATCTAATATCTGATAAAGAAATTTGCTCAACATCCTTTGGTATATAGAATGAAGCATTATGAATTATTGCTGAAATCCCTCCGGCATCAACCACATGTTTGGAATCATTTACTTGTGAAATAAATCGTTGTAATTGTCCATCATCTTGAAAGTCGCATTTGATTATTTCAGCACTCGGTTCATTACCGTTTTTTTGCTCGAAATCCACTAACAATTGTTGTGCTTCTTGGAGACTATTATTGACGTGAATAATTACGTGCCAACCCATCTCCAAAAACGCTGTGGAAATTGCCGCCCCAATTCTCTTCCCACCTCCAGTTATGATTGCAACTGGGCTGGCCATATCATGCCTGAACAATTCGTCACTTTTCAACTCTTGTTTGCTATTATCCACCCATAGGGGTACGATTTTGGTAAAATCAGGCCCACACACCTTTTTGATGGACGAATCATGCCGTTGGATAAGGGGGAAGGGAAATGACGGGCAAACCACTTCCAATGGCCAAACCAATTCCCCCTGCTTTACGAGAAAAACCAAAACGTGAAAGGCTGCCTGAATGGTTTAGGACATCCCTTCCAAATGGTAAGCAACAAGCAATTTTCAATGATACTAAAGTCGCTGTTGCAAAGAACAAATTACACACAGTTTGCCAAGAAGCCCGTTGCCCTAATATCCATGATTGTTGGGCCAGTGGAGATGCTACATTCATGATAGCAGGTCAGGAATGCACAAGAGGTTGTAGATTCTGTGCCGTAGGCACTATCAAAACACCACCGGCTCTTGATTTAGATGAACCAAAAAATCTTGCGGAAGCGGTTACATCGATGAATCTCAAGCATGTCGTAATCACTGTGGTCAATAGAGATGATTTACCTGATTCTGGCGCTGAGCATTATAAGAAATGTATAGAGGCAGTCCATCTTGCACAACCAGAGATTACTCTGGAATTACTTTGCTCTGATTTAGCAGGTGATATGGATGCATTGGCGCATTTACTGGATGGTTCACCGCTTTCTGTTTTTGCTCATAATGTGGAATGTGTGCCGCGCCTTGACAAAACGGTTAGAGATCACCGAGCAAGCTTTTCGCAATCTATTGCTATCTTGGCTGAAGCAAAGAAATTGAGACCTGACATTTTGACAAAGTCATCGATTATGGTAGGACTGGGAGAAACCGATGAAGAAGTGACACAAACTCTAAGATTGCTGAAGGATGCAAATGTAGATCTAATTACGATTGGCCAATACCTTGCTCCTTCATCAAAACACCTTTCCGTGGACCGTTTTCCACAACCTGAACAATATGATATTTGGGCTAAGCAAGCGATATCAATGGGATTCAGTGGCATTGCAAGCGGACCGTTGGTCCGTTCATCATTCAAAGCAGGATTACTGCTAAGGAAATCACAAGACCCACAAAACTCCGAATCCATGCCAGGCGCATATGTTTATGTCAATGATTTACAAGACATTCATACAACATCACTTAAGGCCGATATTGATTGAGGTGAAACGATGACGGACAGAAAGACGCTGATAACAAGTCCATACACCCTCGGCGCTCCGCCATCAAGACCGGGAGAAACCACTGATTTTGGCGGCAAATGGAAAGAGCAGCCTGAAGATTTACCAAGGCCAAATCCTGCAAAATGTAATTCACAAGATACTGCCTCTCATGCCTCTGGATTGGTCAGAGTTTTGGATGACAACGGTGAAGCAAAAGGTGAATGGAATCCTAAGTTGAAAAAGGAAACTTTGATCGAGGGATTGGAATACATGATGCGTTTGAGAATTTTTGATGATAGAATGATCAAAATGCAGCGAACTGGAAAACTTTCTTTCTACATGCGCTCATATGGAGAAGAGGCAGTTGCAATCGCACAAACGATGGCATTACAAAATCAAGATTGGATATTCCCGTCATACAGACAACCTGGGGCTCAATTCGTAAGAGGAAGAAGCATGGTAAGCATGATATGCCATTGCATTGGAAATACTGAAGACAATGTAAAGGGAAGACAAATGCCTGTCCATTATACTTGGAAAGAAGGCCGATTCATTTCAATTTCAAGTCCTGTTGGAACTCAGTTCTCACAGTCGGTAGGAGTTGCCATGGCAAGTGCCTACAAAGGTGATGATGAAGTGTGTATTTCTTGGCTGGGTGATGGAACTTCTGCTCAAGGTGACTATCACTATGCTCTGAATTTCGCTTCAACATTCAAACCTCCTGTAATCCTTAATGTAGTTAACAATCAATGGGCAATTTCTACTCACCGAAACCTTGCGACAGGTGGAAGAACTTTCGCAGAACGTGGATTAGCATATGATATTCCTAGTTTCAGAGTTGATGGAAATGATTTCCTTGCTCTATACAGCGTAACACAATGGGCTCGTGACCGAGCTGCTGCAGGATTAGGCCCGACTCATATCGAGGTCTATACCTATCGCGCTGGACCTCATTCATCTTCTGATGACCCTAGTGTCTATCGTCCTGCGGACGAATTTGATTCATGGCCTGGTGGCGACCCAATTGACAGATTGAGGCAACATCTCATCAATAATGGCGATTGGGATGACAAGAAAAATGCCGCACTCGAAAAGAAAATTGATGCAGAGGTAATGGCCGCATACAAGGAAGCATGTACATTTGGCGACTTAGCCAGTGGACCTTATCCACCTGCAAGTACAATCTTTACAGAAGTTTACGAAACTGTTCCTTGGCATATCCAAGAGCAGCGCGAGGAGTTAGGGAAGTGATATCATGGCAAAAATGAATATGATTGCATCTCTAAATTCAGCATTACGCTGTCAATTGGAAAAAGACCCTAATGTCGTCATTTTTGGCGAAGACGTTGGATTTTTTGGTGGCGTTTTCAGAGTAACTGATGGACTACAGAAGGAATTTGGAGCACACCGAGTATTCGATGCACCACTTGCCGAAGGCGGTATTGCCGCTATTGCAATGGGAATGAGTTTGAATGGATTACGCCCTGTTGCAGAAATCCAATTCGCAGATTATATATTCCCAGCATATGATCAAATTGTCAATGAGATTGCAAAAGTTAGGCATCGTTCTGGTGGAGAATTCTCCGCACCGCTTACTTTCCGCACTCCTGCCGGCGGAGGCATCAAGGGTGGACATCATCACTCACAATCCCCTGAGGCTCAATTTACACATACTCCGGGATTGAAAGTTGTGTATTGCTCAAACCCTTACAATGCAAAGGGTTTGCTGACCAGCGCCATTGAATCTAATGACCCAGTGATATTCTTTGAGCCAAAGCGCTGCTATCGTGGACCATTCTATGGTGACCCTCATGATGTACCTACATGGAATGACCATCCAGATGGTGAAGTTCCTGAAGAATATTTTTCAATTCCACTTGAACAAGCAAGAATTGTTAGAGAAGGCGAGGCTTGCACAGTCATCGCTTGGGGTGCTATGGTTCATGTAAGTGAACAGGCGATCAAAGACTCTGGAATAGACTGCGAACTCATAGATTTACAGACATTGGTTCCTTGGGATAGAGATACTGTGGTTAATTCAATTAAGAAAACTGGGCGATGTGTTATCGTTCACGAGGCACCGAAGACTTCAGGATTCGGTGCTGAGATGAGTGCATCTATTCAAGAAAGGTGTTTCTATCACTTAGAAGCACCAATTTGTCGAGTTACCGGATGGGATACACCATTCCCTCATACTACAGAATGGGACTATATGCCAAGTCCAGAGAGAATAGCAGAAGCAATAAAGAAAACACAGGAGGAATGAAACATGGGAATTTTTGCATTTAAAATGCCAGACATAGGTGAAGGAGTAGTAGAAGGAGAAGTTGTTGAATGGATGGTCGCTGTTGGCGATTCTGTCAAAGAAGATGACCCTATTCTATCAGTAATGACCGACAAAGCAACTGTTGAAATTCCATCCCCTGTTGATGGAACTGTCAAAAGTGTAGTTGGGGAAGCCGGCGACATTCTACCAGTTGGAGTTGTTTGTATTGAATTTGAGGTAGATGGTGATGGAAACGCATCTGCTGATGCGACCCCTGCTCCTGCAAAGGAAAAGAAGGAAGCAAAACCTGAGCCTGTAGCTGAAACAAAAGCTAAGCCTGAACCTGCAAAAACTCCAGCACCTGTTGCTGCAGCACCTGCTGTTGCTAAGGCTGCTGGAACAAAGGCACTTGCAAGCCCTGCAGTCCGACAACGTGCACGTGAAGCAAATATCACTCTCGATCATGTTGCTGGTTCTGGCCCAGGTGGACGAATTTCTCATGGAGACTTGGATGCACATATTGCAGGTGGTTCAAACGCCACTCGCTCAGCACCAATCGGTTCTAGCGCTAAGGTTGAACTAAATGGAACTGAAGAACACAAGGTCATCGGATTACGCCGCAAGATTGCAGATAGCATGATGTCTTCATACAGTACTATCGCTCACTTCTCATACTTTGAAGAAGTGGATATTACTGCTCTAGAAGAACTTCGTCAACATTTGAATGCAACACGTCCAGAAGGCGCTCCAAAACTAACCTACTTACCATTCATCATGCTCGCATGTGTCAAAGCATTAGCAAAGAGTCCTGAATGTAATGCGCTATACGATGATGATGCGGGAGTAGTAACTCGTCATCAAGCCGTCAACCTTGGAATTGCAACTCAAACTGACCGTGGTCTATACGTTCCTGTTGTCAAGCATGCTGAGGCAATGGACATCTGGCAAGCAGCAGCAGAAATGGTACGTGTAACCAGTGCAACTAGAGATGGTAAAGCCGGAATTGATGAACTAAGTGGCTCAACCTTCACAATCACAAGTCTTGGAAGACTTGGTGGATTAGGGGCTACTCCGATTATTAACAAACCAGAAGTCGGAATTCTTGGAGTTCATAATGCTAAGGAGCGCGCTGTTGTTAGAAATGGCAATGTAGTAATTCGTCGAATGATGAATCTATCTTCATCTTGGGACCACAGAGTTGTTGATGGCCATGATGGCGCAACAATGGTTCAAACATTGAAGACTTACTTAGAAAATCCAGCAACAATCTTCATGTGAGGTGTAATTATGCAGACTAAAAAATGTCAAGTGTTAGTAATAGGCGCTGGCCCTGGTGGCTATGTCGCAGCAATTCGTGCAGGTCAACTTGGACTAAAGACAATAATTGTTGAAGCAGAAAGAGCGGGTGGAACTTGTCTCATTAGAGGTTGTATTCCAAGTAAGGCTCTGATTCATGCCGCACATACTTTCCACAAGTTGGCACAACACTCCAGCGATGAAGGTCATATGGGAATAACAATTCCAGGCCCTGCTGAATTGAATATGTCTGGTCTTATCGGGTGGAAAGAAGGCATCGTTGACAAATTAAACAAGGGTGTCGAACATCTCCTCAAGACCGCAGGTGCTGAATTAATCACCGGCTGGGCTGAATTTCAAGATGCAAAAACTGTCAAGGTTGGTGAAGGTAAAGATGCGATCATTATTCAGGCTGATAATGTAATTCTTGCCAATGGTAGCGTTCCAATTGAACTCCCATTTATGAAATATGGAAATAATGTAATCTCTAGCAGAGAAGCATTACAATTACAGGATAGACCTGAACATGTTGTTGTCATCGGTGGAGGATATATCGGATTAGAATTGGGAATAACATACAAAATGCTTGGTTCTGAAGTAACAGTGATTGAGGCAATGGATAGTGTGTTACCTATTTTTGATAAAGAATTACGAAGACCATTAGAGAGATATTTGAAGAAAAACAAAATCAAGGTAAACCTTGGAGTTTTTGCTAAGGGTGTTGAAGACCAAAAGGATGGAAGAACAAAGGTTAATTTCATTGATAAGAATGAGAAAGATGAGGCAAAAATGCAATCTGTTATTGCAGATAAGGTTCTTGTTACAGTGGGAAGAAAACCAAATTCAGAATGTTTAGCCCCTACAGGAGTTGCACTTGATGAAAGAGGATTTGTCAAAGTTAACCAACGCTGTGAAACCAACATGCGGGGAGTATATGCAATTGGAGACGTCACAAATCTTGGAGAAATGTTAGCCCATGTCGCTTCTTTCCAAGGAGAGATGGTTGCAGAAATAATAGCCGGTAAAAATCGTATTTATGACCCTGTTGCAGTTCCTGCAATCGTATTTACTGAACCTGAAATAGTCAGTGTTGGACTTTCACCGGATGAAGCAAAGGAAGCAGGACATCCAATTATTATTGGCAAGTTCCCACTTGCAGCAAATGGAAGATCGCTTACTCAAGAAGCTGAAAAAACTGGTGGATTCGTAAGAGTTGTCGCAAGAGAGGATGACCATCGTATTCTCGGCGTACAGGCTGTTGGAACCCATATCTCTGAATTGGTTGGAGAATGGACTCTTGCACTTGAAATGGGCGCTGTTTTAGAAGATATTGCAGCAACAATTCACGCTCACCCTACGATGACTGAAATGACTCACGAGGCTGTTCTTGCAACACTCGGTCACGCAATTCATTCCGCATAATACCGATTCGTATAGCCTCATTGAGAAAGGGGGCCTATGAGTGAGGGTGATTATGAAGAATTTGAGAAGAAACAGAACTCAACTCGGGAACCTCACTCATAGGACTTAGGAGTCCCGAGCAATGAATTGGACTGACGACCTAATATAAGGTCT
>JABIGP010000124.1 GCA_018650105.1 Methanobacteriota archaeon | reverse complement strand
CGCTCCAACAGCAAGAGTTCCTTGCAAAGTCATCCAGCCACCGAGCAGTAATGTTGCAGTAAATCCAACTAGAATTGCCATACGAATAAGTGGAGTAAAAGCTGCAGACAAACGGATTGCTTCCTTATTGGCCATTCTATATTGCTGACTTAATTCTGCGACACGTTCAGTTTCTCGGGCTTCTGCAGTGAATGATTGAATCGTTGTCATTCCGCTCAAATCGTTTTCTAATAATGCATTCATTTGACCAGCAGCACGCCTAACTTCTGCATAACGCGGCTCCAATGATTTCTGATAACGGAAAGAGCCCCACAAAATAATTGGTATTGGAAGAACTGCGAATAATGCAACCTTCCAGGAAATAATTAAGAAAACAGCAGAGACGATTACAACTGTTGTAGCAACTTGCAAAATGTCATTAGCACCCTTGTCCAAGAATCTTTCAAGTTGGTTAACATCGTCATTTAATATCGCCAACAAATCCCCTTTTTGTCGCTTATCAAACCAGCCACTGCCCTGTTTTTGCAGGTGCTGAAATGTTTCCACCCTCATCTCATGTTGAACGGTTTGGGCTAGGTTACGCCATAGTATTGCAAAGAAATATTCGAATAACGATTCAAGTCCCCAGATTGCAAAAGTTAGAACTGAAAGGAAAATTAATTGTTGCATAGGATCTGCAAAACCAAAGCTTGACAAATACGAATTTTCCCTTAGAACTACGATATCAACAGCCAATCCAATCAGTAACGGTGGTGCCAAATCCCAAATCTTGTTTAGGACTGAACAAAAACTTGCTAGGCGAACTGTGGATTTGTGCGGTTGCATATATTTTAGCAACCTTGACAGTGCCCCCTCCCCGCTCATAACCACTCCTCTCGCCGCTTGTGCAATAAGACTCGCTTTTTCCAATTTTACAACTCATATTAGCAAAAGCCCTATTCAATAGAGGGTCAAGCCCACATTTAGGGTTGAAGATGCGCCGAGACGATATGACTACCTTGCAATACGTAACGGCGCAAGCCGAACATTGCCGACATATCACACTCATCGACCCTGCAAGCCAATCTCCAGAGGTCGCAGCACAACGAGTAATGGTGGCGGTTGAATGTGGGACATCAATGATTTTTGTTGGCGGTTCAACCGATACACCCGATGAAGTAGTACACGCAACCTGTAAGGCAATTCAAGAAGTTCTGGAGTTGCGAGTATTCGCCGCAAGCCAAGACCCAGAAGGCGATGAAGAAGCATGGAAAATCCCAGTCGTATTATTCCCTGGCGGGGCCCATGCACTTTCTCCAGCAGCAGATGCAATTACTTTCATGATGCTGATGAATTCAACTAGCAGGAGATTCCTTGTCGGGGAACAAGTCAGAGGCGCACCATATCTGCATAAGTTTGCAGTTGAAGCATTACCAACCGGATATGTTGTATGCGCTCCAGGTGGAAAGGTTGGCCAAGTAGGTCAAGCAGAATTGATTCAAGCAGAAGATGTTGAACTGGTAAATGCCTATGCAAGATGCGGACAAATGTTCGGATTCAAATTACTATATCTTGAAGCAGGGAGTGGTGCAGATACACAGGTTGCTCCAGCCCTGATAGAGAGTGCAAAACAAGTTGAAGGCTTGACATTATTAGTTGGTGGCGGAATTAGAACTGGTGCACAAGCGAAGATTGCCGCACAAGCCGGAGCAGATTGGATAGTGACTGGAACCCTAACCGAAGATGCAGCAGATTTAGTAGAATTACGAAACCGTCTAAGTGAAGTAATCAACGCGCTATAAGCCAATCAACGAGTAATTCTCTTCTATTGTATAGATTACCAAAACCAATATTTTGGATGATTTTTGACTCAAAGCTTTTGCAGACGGAACCACAAATCTCTTTGATGAGATACAATTATCTCAAACCACGAAGGGGCGCGCGCTGTAGTTGGCGAGGGAAATTCTTTTATCGTGTAGAAATTAAATTTTTATATGACGATAATGAACGGGATTGGACGTAAAAATGTCATGCTAAAGAGATACTGAGGCATTGAAATTAAGTGGAAACAATTAATTGATTAATTCACTAGCATTTATTCATGCAGAAAATACCAGTGGTAATTTGTTTAATGATGATGGCCGTATCCCTTTCCGGATGCATTGGAGGAGAAGTTGAAACCAGTGATGGAGATGAACTCATCTTGGAAGATACCGATGATTGGCCGACTTACTACGTCCCAACATCTGGAGATTTGCCGACTTGTGACTCCACCACTTTAGGAAGGCTGTATT
>JABIGP010000229.1 GCA_018650105.1 Methanobacteriota archaeon | reverse complement strand
TTCAATTACATGGGCATATACTGCTGAAGGTATTGTCAAGGTAATGCACCAATACAAATTAGAAGCCGTCATTCCATTGGTAATTATCGTATTTATTCTACTAGCAGTATTCCATATGCGCTCTACAAAAATGCGTAGAAAGACCGAATTATTTGAAGACACATTACTCGACAACTTCCACGCTGATGTTCAAGCAAAGTATGGCGAAAATTGAGGTGTTGTATTGCAACCAATTACCACTCTTGAAGGTAAAGAAAACCACATGGGTGAGTTGGCTAATATTGGGATAGTAACCATCAGCGACAGAGCCAGTAGCGGTCAGTATGAGGACCAAGGAGGGCCTGCGATTCTGGGTTTCTTTGAGGAAGCAATCCAAAGCCCTGTAATTGTTCATTACCGATGTGTTAGTGATGAGCAAAAAATCATCGAAGCAACGCTTAAGGAATTGGCAGATAATGTTGGATGTTGTGTTGTTGTAACCACAGGTGGTACTGGCCCCACAAAACGTGATGTCACCCCTGAAGCAACTGCTGCGGTGTGTGATAGGATATTAGATGGATTTGGAGAACAGATGAGAGCGATCTCATTGGCATTTGTCCCTACTGCAATTCTATCAAGGCAAATAGGTGGCACACGTGGTAACTGCTTGATTTTCAATTTGCCAGGTCGGCCTAAAGCAATAAGAGAAACAATTGATGAAATTTGGAAGGCTGTACCATATTGTATTGATTTGATGCAAGGTCCATTTATTGAAATGAACTTAGAAGTTTGTAATGCATTTAGACCAAAATCAAAATAATATTGTTCATCTGTTATGCGATTAGTTGATGGGCTAGATTCATCGCCATATGATGTGGGGAAGATAATGTCGCGACATGGTAATGTGTTGATTTGTGGAGCGACAATGGTCACTCCTAGTCAAACTGCAATCGGCGATTTGCGAATAAGTGATGGAATTATTTCTGAAATCTCCATCGGTGGTGGATTACTACCCAATGACAATGATTTGCTAATAGATGGTAGTGGACTACATTTAATCCCGGGTGGAATAGACCCCCAATGTCACTTTAGAGACCCAGGTCAACCAGAAAAAGAAGATTTGGAAAGTGGTAGTGCTGCTGCTGTTAGCGGTGGAATTACTTCCTTCTTAGATATGCCAAATAACAAACCATCGATAACAACGATGGAAGGCATGCAAGGTAAATTAGATACAGCAGCAGCAAAATGTGTCAACAACTATGGTTTTTTCATAGGTGCAACTCCTACAAATGTTGAGCAATTACAATTGGCAGTAGGTTCACCACAACAACCAATTTCAATTCCTGGAATTTGTGGCATCAAAGTATTCATGGGTTCATCTACTGGAAATCTACTTGTAAATGAACGTCAGGCTTTGAAAACTATTTTTGATAGTACTGCTGGATTAATATCCGTTCATGCAGAAGATGAAGAACGATTAGTTAAGCGATTTGAAAGTTACAAAAATAGAACAGATATGGCTGCCCACGCAGAATGGAGAGATGATATCACAGCACTACTTGCAACTCAACTTGCAGTTGAGTTAGCAGAAAATAGTGGACACCGATTACACATACTGCACCTCACAAGTGGCTTGGAAGCTGACTGGTTGGCAGAAAGAACTTGTCTACCTTCAGAGGCTGGGGAAGGTGCAATTATCACCACTGAAACATTACCTCAACATCTATCCTTTACCGATATTGATGTTGAAAAGGAAGGAACTAGATTAAAGATGAATCCACCGATCCGTTATCAGGTTGATAAGGAAAAATTATGGCAACGTATCCATGATGGCACCATCCAATGTATTGCTACTGACCACGCCCCACATACTCTTGATTCAAAGGCTGCTGGTTTTCCAAATGCGCCTAGTGGAATGCCTGGAGTTGGAACCTCCTTGCCCGTAATGCTCACCCATGCAAAGAATGGAATGTGTAGTGTTGAGGATGTTGTGAAGTGGATGTCTACAAATGTTGCCGATTGCTACAATATGGTTGGCAAAGGTAATTTGACAGTAGGCTATGATGGCGATGTTGTGCTGGTCGACCTTGAAAATGAAGTAGAAGTTGTTGATGAAAACACTTGGACTAAAGTCGGATGGAGTCCTTTTAGAGGGCAAAAACTGGTCGGCTGGCCACAGATAACAATCGTTGCAGGAATTCCTGTTTTCAAACGTAACCAAAGTACTGGTCAAAAAGGAAAATTACTTGTTGAAAAAGGCCAAGTCGGCACTCCAATTGTAATGACTCCTTGGCAATAGGCAACGACTTAATCAGTTGGGGCTTAGCGAATATAGTTCGCCATAC
>JABIGP010000227.1 GCA_018650105.1 Methanobacteriota archaeon | reverse complement strand
GCTTGCACGAATCTTGCTTGAGATTTCATCAAGTGCTTCATCCCATGTGATTTTTTCCCACTCACCCGAGCCTCTTGCACCCTTACGGCGCATTGGATGAAGAATACGTTCAGTGTCTTTCAGTTGATTGATAGTAGCAGGACCCTTTGCACAGTTTCTTCCACGACTTCCAGGGTGGTGTGGATTACCTTCCAGTTTTGCAACCTGTCCACTTTCTTTATCGACATAAGCGAGAAGTCCACAAGCCGACTCACAATTAAAACAAGTAGTAGGAACGAGGGAATAATTCTTTTCAACTCTTTTTGGCCATGCATTAGCATCTAATTCCATGTGGTGATGCCAATTATCAGAACTTGGGAAGTTTTCCAAATTCTTCTTAGCGACATTCGGCTCCTTTCGATCCAAATTAGGAATTATGCGGAGTTTTTGAGCAATACTTTCAATGAATGTTTTTGCCATCATATCACCTCATAGTAGCGGGTTTGCTTGTGCAGCCCGTAAATCCTGTAGGATATGTTTGTATCCAACATAGAAGCCCAAAATAACAACCACTGAAGCGATTGCTAACCATTGTGCAGGCTGTCCTGAAAGTAAGAGGAGGCCAAACACCAAGCCGCCAAAGAATGACAACTCGATAGTTCCGGTTGCAATGATTTCCAAATTGCTCTTTGAAGACCAAGCAACTCTTCCAACCGCCTGTTTGAATAACCAACCCGTGTATGTGCCGGTTAGCCAGCCCATCGGAATACCAATTATCGCAAGGTAAACATGGAACTGCTCTGGTAATGATAAGAAATAGATAGCCAAATGTAAAATTAAAACTCCACTAAATCCGCCCAAGGTAAAACCTCCACGCACTAGCCATGAAGACCAATTCGGCCTCAACATAACATAGATGAAACGAGTAGGCTTATCCAAGTCATTAATCAGCAATAATCCAGTAAGGCCTAGGAGTCCAACACTTGCCATTATTCCGATTGCAGCGGTAAGCCCAAACGAGTAATTATCTGTGATAATTGCAAGCATTAAGAGAATATACAATCCTGCAGCAGCAGATTTTGTAACAAGATATCCTGCAACATCCCAATCCCAAAGAATCCCCTTGGAAGGAGCATCATATGAGCGAGTAGCAGTAGGGGTTTTCTCCGATTTCAATTTCTCCATAACATCATGGATAACGGCCCTATCCCGAGGATTTGCCTCCTTTGCCTTCATCTCTAATGCTAATTGAACGATCATCGAAGGCGTATCAGCTTCAGCCAATCTGCTATCAGCATACTTTGCATAATGGCCCACACCGCCTTCTTGGCTGGTCCAAACACCTGTTCCAGTTCTCAAAGTGGCATCAGGGTCAAGCATTTCATCGCTTGCTTTGACATAGAATAGATTTGGTTTAGCACCAGATTCTGGTTTTCGAACACGAACATCGTTTTCTTGAATGCGTATTGCGATATCAGATTCCGGGTCATCCAAATCTCCAGAAATAATAGATTCAGTAGGACAAACAATTACACAAGCAGGCTCATATGAATGTTCAATTCTGTGGGCGCAATAGTTGCACTTTGCAGCAGTTCCAGTATTTGGATTGATGTAAAGTGCATCATATGGACAGGCTTGCATACAAGATTTACAACCAATACAGCGTTCATCATCAAAGTCTACAATCCCATCTTCTCGCGGATATAGTGCACTTGTTGGGCAAATAGTTGTACAAGGAGAGTCCTCACAATGATTACACCTGTGGACACTGAATTCGCGAGTAGAATTTGGATATTCACCCTTCTCAATATATTTGACGTGGGTGCGATTGACACCAATAGGAACATCATGTTCAGATTTACAGGCAACGGTACAAGCATGACAACCAATACAAGTTCGGTTATCTATTACAAAGCCATAATTTACCATTTTTTTTCACTCCACTATTAGATGAGTCATGCACTATTTGCTGATGCAGCACATTCGTTCTTACCCAGATCCATAACGCCCTGCTCAGTATCACAAGGGGTTAGCAATCCCGAATTGACTTTACGAATTTGATTATATATTTCAGGTTGAGCCCTCATATTTGCTTCAATATAGGCAACGAAGTCAGCCTCTTTATCAATACCATAGATTTCTTCATTAATTCTTTTTACTGTCCCAAAGTCATTGACGATTCTATTATCTTCATCAGCTTCTTTAGACCAATCGGTAAAGTGTCCAGGCAGAACCAGAAGTTCATCAGGCATCACCATAAACCGTTCTTGTAATGTCGCGTACAAAGTCTTCGCCCATGCAACGACTTGGTTTCCTAAATCAGGCCTTCCAACACTTACGATGAAAACAGTGTCACCACTTAGCATGAATTTTTCATCGATTACATATGTTGTGGAACCAGGTGTATGGCCCGGTGAATGCACTACTTGGACAACAGGGGCGCCCTCAGTATTGAAGTTGAAAACATCACCATCACTTAGTGGGCGATAATCGTAAACGCTCCCAGAAAAATCACCCGGATGAGCAGCGAAAGTTGCGCCAACAGCCTCAGCGATTTTTGCACTTCCAGAAATATAATCTGCTTGTAGGTGAGTTTCAAAGGTATGGCTTATTTTTGCCCCACGACTTTCGGCAAACTCAATGTAGAATTTGCTATTTTTTGAAGGATCAAAAACATACATCTCTGC
>JABIGP010000226.1 GCA_018650105.1 Methanobacteriota archaeon | reverse complement strand
CTGATGGGAATGAATCCAGACCAGAGTAAATTTCTTGGCCATTCAGTTGGATTACAATTAGATGAAACTCCAGTAGTTGCAGAAGGATTTGATAGGCCATTGCCGATAGGCGGAACTATGGCAATAGAACCAAAATTAGTTTATTTGGATGGAAGTATCGGAAGTGAAGATACTTGGGTAAGGGATGAAGATGGAATGCGACCCCTTACCGCAGATGGGGCAATTCCATGGATAACGGAGTGGTAATAATGAGTCAAATAATTGATAATAATGATTTTACAGATAAGCAACAAGATTGGGATGAATCAGATGTTGGTAAGCGTATCATCAAGAGAGTAACCAGCAATGGCACATATTTGAATGAACTAATAGTGCAAGTATTCTGCCAATTTTGTGGAGCAGAATTCATCGGCCCAAGTAGAGAGGCTGGGGGGTTTCTTGGAGGCCATGAATGCCTCCACTCTTGGGAAATTGCTCAAGAAATGAATCGTGAAGACGGACTTACAGAATGATTCACTGAAAAGGATCAATGTGTACGATTTGGTCAACATCGATTCTCTTCAATCCTGCTTCACGGGCATTGTGTGCTGCTTTAGACAGCACATTTCTCATCCAACCCAAAGACATCAATGTCTTCATTTGATTAATTGATTCAATAAACTGAATCGGATTTCCTCCAAGTTGAGCATGTTTTCTTATCTTCGCTTCTAAATCTTCAACGACCATGTAATATGTGTCTATCAATTCATCTAATGCATCATTGGTAACTGGCATTTTAGCATGAGTTTTAGCCAATGACATCAAAGAAGAATGAGTGAGAATGCCGCCGCCTTGAGAAATAGTGAACTCCTCTGTTTCAATTGGCGCTGCAACAACAGCGGTACCAGAATCGCCTTTGTTAATTCTTAACCCAGACATTGCAATTTCTAGATGCCGTGGTTTTATCGTTGCAACTCGGTCTTTTTCGGCAGCAGCCTCTGCGTGTTTTATCAATGTGGAGATATGTGTTTCAACCTGCTCAATACCTGCTTGTACAGCAGCTGAACCTACTGATTCAATATTACCCAATTGGTCAATCATCAATTCCCGAGTTCGATTATAATTTAATCGAGTACGCTTTGGGTCGTCTAATGTTTTTCTTTCGGGGTCTTGAGCTAATGTTTCAGTTTCCATCAATGGGACAATACGAGATATTTCCTCACATGAAAGTTCAACTAAAGTTTTCTTAACATCGCCGGATAAACGCATGTCGGTGAAATTACCTGCAACAGCACCAATGTGCCCAGATGAGTATGGTTTGGCTGGCATATTGGACTGTCCGCACAGGTATGCCTTGAACAATGTGGTTGTAATCGTTGGTTTTCCGCTTTGAAATACATGAGGCAGTGGGGAAAAAACCCTTTCAATTGTTAAAATATAGTTGGATTATAATCTCCTTCAAGAAGAAGGGTTTTGATAAGAGCGACCCTTCGCCTTGACCTGTCGGGGGAGTTATTATGGCAAAGAAGGACACATATCTTGCATTATTACGTCGTGGAATTGACAATACCACAGCGCAGACTTTAGCCGATTCCGGTTTGAAAATTGGCGATTTGAAGAAAATCGACAAGGAAATGCTGGTGGAAAATTATGGTCTCAAAGCCGACATCGCCCAAGGTGTAATTGAAATCATCACCGCCGGACACACTTCACACGGAGCAGAAAGATATCTTTCCAAAGTTCTGGCACCTGAAAGAAAGCAAGAATCAAAGATTGAAGAAATTAAATTCAAGCGTGAAAGAAAGGACGTTCTTACTGAATTAGCGGAACAAAAGGAGCGGTTAAAACTCGCTAAAGTTGAAGCATTTAGAGGTCAAAAACTGGTGATGAACCGTCTTGGAAAAACAATTGAGTTAATCGTAAAGTTGGAAAATAACTTGTATGATGAAGACAAAAAAGACCAGAAAGTCAAAATCCGTGACCAATTGGAAACAAGGGGTTTAGAGGCAGCAAGAGACCATGAATTGCTTGAATTAGAAGGGACTCCCCAAGACATTGTTGATTTCCGACGCAATCACGTACCTGGATTAATTTTCCATGCTTGCCCTGAATGTGGAGATGAAATGGACCCACGTCAATCGCGAGATCCTGATAGAATGGAAGAGTGGGCATTGATTTGCTGGGAATGTGAAACAAGTTTTGTTCCAGACTTAGCTGCAAATGTTGAAACCAAACTCTCCAATGGTTCAAGAATCGTAATCGATGAAGAAGCAGGGCCACGTCATCCAGTCCCTCCAAAGCCTGCAAGTTTAGACTTCAGTACTGTAAATCAAATGATACAACAAGATTTGAAAGATACTGGTGCATCTGCTGATGAAATGTCTAAGGCTGTTGAAGAGAGCGATCTAGTCGGCGGATTAATGGAAATCAATGAGTGGATTGACAAGAAACTTGATGCCAAGGATTACATCCAAGCTCAAGAAGACCGCGAAGATTTCATTCTAAGAACCGGTGCTGGCGCAACCAAATTCAACAAGTGGATGAAGAAGGCTGGACTATTCTTCAATAAGCAAACTGGACGCTGGACTCGCCATAAGGACGTTCGTTGAGGTGAGACATTATGTCCGCAGGGACAATCTCAGTGGAAACGGGTTCTGGCACACTTGATTACGAAGGAGAACCTGTTATTCGGTTTTTACGTGGAATACATTTGCTTGGTCAAACACCATATATTGAAGGGAAAACATTAGTAGAACACGCTCTAGAAGCAGGAGTTGACATTCCAACCAATTGCAAATCTGGTACATGTGGTTCATGCATGGTTACCTTGCTGATGGGAGATGTTCCGCTGCCAACACCATTGCCACCAGGCTTAGATGATTTCCTAGTTGACGAAGGTGCAAGGCTAGGTTGTATTGGGTTGCCGATAGGTGATGTTGATATTGATTTGAGACCGCCAATTTGAGGTGAGATAATGTTTGAAGAATGGGGTCTTGAAGAATGGGTAATCCTCCCTTTTCTTTTGGTCGCGGTTGCGATAATAATTTGGTTTCTGAGGAGAAAAATTATCCGTAAGTTTGATGAAATTGAATTAAGGCAACAATTTGAAGCACGGCGGAAAAGACAACAACGACTCCTATTAGAATCGGAATGAATTTCTTATGGAATAGAATTCTTGCATATATCGAAATAATATTGCTCAAATTTACAATAATGTTCTTGATATACTTGACCCACTTGGCCTTGTTTGAGGGATAATATACATGGGCAACATGATTGGAAAACCGGCACCTGAGTGGAAAACAACTGCATGCGTAAATGGCGAAAAGAAAGTAGTATCATCTAATGACTATGCTGGAAAGTGGCATCTGATTTACTGGTACCCGCTTGATTTCACCTTTATTTGCCCAACAGAAATCGTAGGATTTGAAGCCCTAAAAGATGATTTTGCTGATGATGGAATAGAAGTTATTGGTTGCTCAACTGACTCATACTTTTCACACGCTGCATGGTTTGCTGACAAGGAAATTTTCCCACAAGGAGTTTCTCACACAGTTCTTGCAGACACAACACATCAAGTCACAAATGGCTTTGGAATGATGAACGACGCTCTTGGTGTTGGATTCCGTGGATGTGTATTGGTCGATGATGCAGGTAAGGTTCAGATGTGGTCAATTAACAACATGGATGCAGGAAGATCTCCTGCTGAAATACTGCGAACCTGCCAAGCAACAATGGTTGGCGGCCTTTGTGGTGCAAACTGGAAGAAGGGCGATTCATTCGTAGCTTGATTTCAGTTCAATTGCAATAGGTGATTCATTGACTGAATTAGAAATTCTCGGAAAGAACGACTGGGAAGATTTTCTTTCTTCACCAATATCAGTATTAATGCTAGGAAAAACAGGTTGTGCTGCCTGTGAGCAATGGACTTCTGAGCTAAAGGAATGGTTTGCTTCTGGCGATTCTCCAGAAGGTGTAAGATTCGGGAAGTTGATTCTTGACACACCAGGATTAGGGCGTTTCAAAATCGCCCATCCATGGGTTTCAGAAATTGATGTACTGCCATTCAATGCCATTTATGTTGATGGTGAAAGGGTCAAAGAGTGGGCAGGAGGAAACCTCTCCCGACTAACAAATCGTTTGAATCGTTATCTCTGAAAATGTAATAATGAGCAATTAGGGCGTGATCTTATGATTGGGCAATCAATATTGTTTTCCGCTTTGTTCGCAGGCTTAGTAGCCACGATGGTTACTGTAGCAATAGAGAAGTGGGGTGGACTAGCAGGTGGGATCTTAGGTACTGTTCCTTCAACAATCGTTCCTGCTGCTGCTGGAATGTACATGGTGGGAGGAGAGGCCGCTTTGATTGAAAGCATGGCAATAATTCCTCTTGGGATGCTGGTGAATGGGATTTTTTTGACCGTATGGATAATTCTTCCATCATACATTTCACAAAGAGCAAACCCTCTACTAATCACAACATTCTCAGCATTATTAATTTGGGTGATTAGTGCAATCTTGATGCTAAAAGTTGCAGGAATGGCCTTGGAAAATGACCTATCGCCCGGCAATCTAGGAATAATTGGATTGATAATGTTGGTATTCCTATCAATTGTTATCAACTGGAGAGCAACAGAAACGCCAAAAGGAAAATATCCAGTTTCACTATTTGTCTTAGTTTGTAGAGGGTTAGCAGCGGCTATCGCAATCGGGTTAGCAGTTTGGCTATCAGGTCAAGGGCAACCCCTAATCGCTGGAATTGCAGCAGTATTTCCTGCAATTTTCTTGACCAGTATGGTTGCATTATGGATGGCTCAGGGCCCAACAGTTCCGAGAGGTGCAGCAGGACCGATGATGTTAGGAGGTGCAAGTGTTGCAGTATATGCAATCGTCAGCATTTGGTCACTGCCACAATACGGAGTTCTTTTCGGCTCTGCTATTGCATGGATTATTGCTGTAGTTGGTTGGTCTATTCCAACATTCATTGTGCTGAGGAAACGAAATTCTTCTATCGATTTAATACCCTAGTCCAGCGTTCTGAAGCAGGAATTCCTACAATTGTAAACTGTACAAAAGTAACCCCTTTGACCTGATAGATTTTCTTACGTAGAGAATCTAAGTCCAATAAGCAACAAGGACAATGAGGTCGTGCTGGTTTTATTGTGAGATTTGTTTCTCCATCAGCAGCGATATCTATTGCTTGTACTATGTCTGATTGAGTGAATGGAACTGATTGATGAGGGTCTTTCCAATCGGATAATAAACGAACTATGCGGCGTTTTAAAGCCTCATGTTTTCGCTTTGACATCATTACACCTATCCTTCAATTTCTGAATTAATTTCTTCTAAACTTAGTTCGGCGAGTCGGCCTTCAGCAGAATCTAATTCGCGTTGACAAACCTTCAACAGCGCTGCCCCTTCTTCAAACATCGCCAATGTTTCATCAAGACTTTTTCCACCTTTTTCTAATTCGGATACTATTGTTTCCAACCTAGATACTGCATCGTTATAGCTTATTTTTTCACTCATTTTTCATCATCCTCAATTATTTTTGTAATGTCGGCAAAAGCCGAACCATCTGCAAATGTCATAGTAATCTCTTGCCCCGACGTGATATTTTTCACGCTACTTAGGACCGCTCCGTCCTTTGTCTGAGCCATAGAATATCCTCTTTCTAGTACTCGTTTTGGGTGAGATGACCGTAAGATTGTCTCCATGCGAATCAATCTAGATTTTTCAAAGGAAAGCAATTGTTGAGAATTATCTCTCAAACGCATTTGTATACTGTTCAATGTATCTTTAGCCTTTGCTAACCCAGCCAAGGGAGCCAATCGCAATCTTGCAGTTAGAGAGACCAAACGTTGTCGCGATTCTCCAAATCGCCGCAATACTGAGTTTTCTAACCGGCTTTCAATCTCATCAAACCACATCATGAGGCCATTCTTTTCCGGTACACATCTCTCAATCGCATTTGAAGGAGTTGAGGCACGTACATCAGCAACTAAATCGGAAACCAAAATATCTGATTCGTGACCGATTGCTGAAATTACAGGTACTGGACTTGCAATTATTGCACGAGCCACCGGTTCTAGATTGAAGGTCCACAGGTCTTCAGCAGAGCCTCCACCTCGTGCGACAATAATCAGATCAACAACAGGACGATTCATTTTCTTTGCAATTTCTGGTTTGCTCATTTCTCTTGCAGCGCCCAGTGCTTGGCAAATATTGGAAACAGCACCATCTCCTTGAACGGTGACTCCAAGAATCGTACGCCTAAGACCTGGCCAGCGATTTTCTATCAACCTCTGCATATCGGATAATGCGGCTGAACCAGCGCCTGTAATAATGACAATATGGTTTGGAATCATCGGAATCTGCAAGCGTTCTCTGTCGAGAGAACCATCATTACGAAGTAATGAAATTAATTTTCTCCGCGCTTCTTCTAATGCACCAATTGTACTGATTGGCTCAATCTTTTCAATCGTCAATGTCATACTCCCCCTTGGAGCATAGACATCAATGCTAGCGATGACAACAACTTCGCTTCCATTCTTTATCGAACTATCAATATGGCATCTATTTTTCCAGATAGCACAATTCATTTGACCTTGGTCATCTCTTAAATCAAAATATGTATGTCCCGAACGAGCCAGTTTCATCCCACTAACTTCTCCTTTCAATACTTGATGCTGAAATAGAGGGTCTTTTTTCAGAGTGGATTTTACTAAAGACACGAATTGACCAATTGGGATAGGGCCTGTAGTAACCTCAGCACCCCTTGACATATTAGTGACAACAGGTCAACGGTTCATCAACTATCGCTTGAAGATAGAATCATTTTTTTGCGAAGTTGTTTAACCAACCACGGCGCCAAAACATAGTTAACATCAATACTGCGAAAATAGTCATCATACTGATAATGCCCCAAAAACCGCCGACCATGTCTAGTGGCAAGTCTTCATTATTCATGCCGAAAATACCAGCGATTAGTGTCAGTGGAAGCATGATTGCACCGATAATGGTCAATGTTGTCATCACTTCAGTTAACTGTGCATTTGATTTTGACAACTCCATTGAGATGTTGGAAAGATAAGTATCTCTTGTCGAAGTTGCACCGGCTGAATAGTTATTGGCTCTCTTGACCAGTGCAGTACAAAGTTGGTTTAAATCGGAAAAATAAACGGTGACTCCAGAAGATATCAATTTTAATTTTTGATTTAACATTCGTAAAGTAACAGTGTGAAGTGATTCAATCGACTTGCTTGCTTCACGAAGATGCCTCTTCAAATCGTGTAAGCCTTCGAGCAAGTTGTCATATTTTTTCTCAGGATCAAATACGCAAAATTCTAATTCATCAAGAGTTTTTGAATATCTGCCAAGAATTGGTTGCCAGTCATCAGCAATAGCATCTAGCATTTCATAAAGTAAAAAATCAACGCCCAGTGCAAGTTCATCATCTTCAGCATCTCTAAATCGGCGACGGAATTTCATCAAAGCAGGAATACTTGTATGCCGGACAGTGATGATTAATTCACCACTTAGGAAGATTGCAACCGGCTCAGTATCAAGCCGGTTATCTGCATCACGCGCATTAACAACAACGAAGCGATGGTTGCTAAATTTCATTGCAGTAGTATCGGCATGACCAAAAATATCCTCAACAGCAAGTTCATCAAATTTCATAATATTGAGTAAGAAATCCTTTACTGACCCATCAGGTCTCTTGATATCTAGCCATGCTAATCCCTTGCCTTTGATAGCATCAGCTATCGTATCAAGGGTGAAGTCTTTGGCATCTATGACACCTGAAGCCGTCTGCAAACGTAATTCGGCCATGATTCTGCGGTGCCGCGCCTCTCTTCTAAGAGTTGCGTGGACAATAATCTCACTCTTCTTCACCAAAAGAAGTAAAATCACTGGCCAATTCCAACCAGTCTTCAAATTCAAATTCTTCTGGCCTTGCATCCATTCTTTCATCTTCAACAATTGCAGAATATGCTTCTTTCCATCTAGCAGAATGCCACTCAGGAATTCGGTTAAGCCGTTTTGGCACTCGCTTTAACGTTGAACGTAATTTCTTTCTTCTCTCTGCAAACGCAGCATGGATAAGCAAACGTACAAGCCGTCTATCACAAGGTAACTCTTCATGCTGTGGAGTCATGTGGATATAACGCGAGTAGACCTTTGGATTTGGGCTGAAATTATGTGGTGCGACTTTGTCTTCAATCTCACTATCCCAATCTAATAACGCAGTCATTCCAAGCGAGCCGACATCAGATTCATATTCCATTACCAATCGTTCTGCGAACTCTTCCTGAACTAGCATTACGACATCAGAAAGTTCACCAGTATGCGGGTTTCTTTGATATCGAGTTAGTAATTCAATCAATGGAGATGAGATTTGGTAGGGGATGTTTGCAACAACCTTAGTCAAATCAGCAGGCCAATTTGATGTTAATGCATCTGCTGAAATCAAATCTAATTGGCCAGATACTATCTCTGGTGCGAAAGCCTCGTTCAAATGTTCAACAGCACCTTCATCAATTTCAATTGCTGTTAATTTACATCCAGTTTCAAGAAGGGCTTCTGTGAGTACTCCAGGGCCAGGACCAATCTCGAGAATGTGATCATCAGAATTAACTTCAGCAAGTTCAACAGCGCGTGCAATCAAATCATCAGAAATCAAGAAGTGTTGTCCCAATGATTTGTCAATTTCTTGCTTTGAACGCAATGAATCAACTAGCCAGCGGGCTCCTCTCATGCTTTCACCGGAAGCAAATGATCTAATAAGCGCGGTTCAAGAGTTTTATCTTCAATCTCCTGAACGAATCGCTTTGCCAGTAATTCGGCTGCATCAATAGCACAGGATTTGTTTAATTCTTCCAAACTGTTGAATCCCGAAGCGATTCTTCTTTCCTTTACCATTTGCATTGCCTTTTTTGGACCAACATCTGGAAGAAGTTCAAACGAATGTTGCTTAAGTGAAAGGTTACTAGCGACATTGAAAAATGCTTTAATGAAGTGTTGTGAATTTTCTTCAATAAATAACTGAACAACCAAAGGCAGATCTTGGCGAGCAAAGTTGCTCATACGGTCAATTTTTGCACCACCGACAAAAGCATCAACATGAATTTTCTTGGATTGATCAAGACCAACATAGATTCTATCCGTTGGATTCAAAGCCTCAATTCCTTTCTTTGCTGAAAGTCGGCAAATGAATAATTTCCCTTCGGTTATTGCGGTAATGATTCCTTCAGTAGTATCGTGTTCAACAACTCGTGCCCAAGTCTCTTCTGCAATTGGAGAAACTCTTTGTGTGCTATTTCTTGAATCGTAGTTTCTTCCACCTTGGCGGTTTCCTCCACGATTATTTCCTCTTTGACCAGAGTGGTTTTGATTTTTCGCACCTTGGTTATTTTTTCGTTCACCTTGTTGTCGCTTTGAGCGGTCATTGTTGCGTGAATTATCTTTCTTCGCTTGTACCGGCTTTTTCTGAGGAGTAGGCGGAATCTCCTTTCTTCCTTCTGCTGGACGAGAGATTGAACTTTTCGGTACCGAATTAGTCTTACTCTTACGAGTAGGAATATTCGTTTTACGGTCACGATTGATGCCGCTCATTTTATCACCTCAAGGGGGAGTGATTTTTCACTCAAATCCAATTTGTTGACGGACAATTTCCAATATTGTGGAAATGTCATTGTCATCTACTGTGATACGGCGGCTCGCTAGAACAGCCTTTACATCATCAGGATACATTGGCATCAATTCTGCCAATTTTGCTGCGAGTCCTGGATGTGGAGCTAGAAGTTCTGTTTCTGCCAAAGCAGCACGTAGAGATTGAAACACTTCTGGTAGAGTAGCATATCCATTACGGGCTTCGCTTGCAGCCCATTCAGCATGTTGCAGAGCAGCCTTTTGCTCATAGGTCAATGCATTACGGCGCTCTTGAGCCTCCAATAGCATATTTCTTACAGTAGCAAAGTCAACGAATCTTTCTTCTTCAGCCATGATAATCACTCAAGTGGTCTTAGGTGTTCAGGTCGGGCAATAACGGTCTTTTGCATGTTGCCATCTTTTACAGCAACAATCCAAGCAACTCCTTGACGGTGTTGAATAAATCCTGTGCGGCCGTGGAAACGGCGGTGAGGCATACCCATTTGTTGTCCACCATCTAGTACGATAGCAACACGGTCTCCTTCTTCATATTGGTGCATTACGCGGCTAATATTTAGTTGGCTTCTTGCACTCTTTCGACGGCGTAGAATACTTCGTGTTCCTTGTCGTGAACCCTTTGATCGCTTCATGTTGGTGGCCTCCAATTTTCCGAATTAGCAATTACGCACCTTCGGAACACTTCGGCGACCTGCCATCTCCATATAAGAACCGCGACGCGATAATAGTGTTCTCAAAGGGTGATTGCTCGGCAATTTCCGCTTAATCTGCGTGTATGTCTGCAACATCTAACCACATCACATCACATTTGGCTTTGATGAGTGAAGAAATACTAGGCTGTGTCCTACCACTATCGCCATGCACTGTTTCCTTGACATAAGTCCCCGATTCACATCTAAGGGTGAACTCAACCTCTCGTTCTCCATCTTCATTGATTTCAATAACTAAATTACTAGTTTCGTATACAACTCTTCTTCTAATCAAATCAGCGCGTCTATGGGCGACTCGTTCTGGAGTTCTCTGTGCAAGTTTAACACCTGCTAAATTATTGACAATATCCTTGATTAATTCAGAACTTGGAAGGTCAAAATATGTCGGGGCTGGTGGTCCGGCTTGCATTATTCGTTCGATTAGGACCGCCTTTGTACCTGTTTTTGAAAGACTCAAAGAAGCAGCTAATTCAACTAATTCAGCCTTCTTCATAGCAGTCAATTCTTCTTCGCTTGGACCAGTATTTTCAGTTTCAATCACTGAAGGCAATGGTTTAGTGTGATCATCAGATTTATCTCCGCGACGGTTCTTTCTACGCTTGTTTCTCTTACCCTTTCCTCTCTCTTGGACATCCACATGTGTTAGGTCAACAGGGGCGCATAGAATTGCAAATTCTTCTTCACTTAGCGGTAG
>JABIGP010000089.1 GCA_018650105.1 Methanobacteriota archaeon | reverse complement strand
TTGATGGGCGTTGCACAACTTGAACACATTGATTTTGTCGTTGAACATATTTTGTCTTTCACAAATGCAATAGAATTCAAAAACATGAGAATTAGAATCGGCGATGGAGCACCATTATCACGCGATAGAATTATCAATAAATGCTTGGAAAAACAATGGAATATTGAAGAAGTAAACGAGGCAAAAACATCTAATGGCCTCTTACGGCATAATCATTCCACTTCAGCCATTCGAATTGGGTTATTACGTGGTAAGCGTGTTTGGCAACAAAGAACTCTGAATCCTAATGATGGCGAGATAAGGTATATACAAAAGCAAAGCAGAATCAGAAGTATAGGTGCCATGACTATTTCTAAAGAATTGGCCGTAAAGGTAGCAACAGGCGAATTGTCAATGCAACAAGCGTTGAATCAAATGAACTGATCACTCAGTATCTTCATCTTCATCTTCGTCATCATATTCGTCTTCGTCATCTTCCCAATCTGAATCTTCTTCATCGAATACTCCTTCGCCATAATCAATAGAAGTGCGTGATGCGATAGAAACTACTGAAATGACTACAAGAATTGAGACTATTGCGAATATCCATTGCAATGGATTCTCTCGAATGCTGTCCAATCCACCCAAATACTTGGCATAAGCAATGTCAACACTATGCGTTGCAGTATTGTCATCATCGTTTACTTCAGGGATTAGATTCCCATAATCTACTTCTACACGTACATATGAGACATCTTCTGCTCTCCAAGTGGTAGTTACTTCACGTGTTTCACCACTACCAATTCCTGTAATTGTCATTACCTTAAACGGTGTTTCGGAATCTCCTGCAAAGAATGCAACCTTGAATGCTGCTAGTGTTTCTCCACCTTTATTCAAAACTTCAGTTGTAATATCAATCTTTGAGGATGGAGCAACGTGGTCATCAGAAAGTACGATCGATTTTACACGCAATTCCGCTCCAACCGCTCCTAACCTTATCCACTGGCGTTCGAAATCATTGTCATCACTTGCCAATTCAGGAATTGGACTCGCTTCAGAATTTGAAACTACAGGGAATTGATTTCCTGCAGCATCCCAACCAGTGATATAGAAACCTACGAAATCACCAGCCTTAGGAATAATTCTTCCAGAGTCTGTCAAATCAACTGTTCCAGTCCAAACAACATTTTGTCCATCCTGTTGCATTCCCAGCAATGCTGAGCCTGCACCGATTGTCATTGTTCTTGTTGAATCACGCATGACCCAGTGAACCAATTGCTGTGAACCAGTTAAATCAGCATCTTCAGTACCTTGGAATTCAATTGCAATATTAGTCAAATCATTATTTGCTGAGATATCGATGACATTCAAAGGAGAAATACGTCGAGTTACGCGCGGTGATGCGTCATCGACAACAACTCTCAATGTGGTTGAAACCAATGTACCAGTCATATCTTCACCACGACCAGGAATATTGGTTATTGAAATCAAACAAGTTCTAGTTGGTGAAGATTGTAGTGTCTCCGCCGCAGAAAGTGGTACTTCAACGGAGTATTCTCCTGCATCTGTCAAAGAACCATCAGACCATATCTTCTCACCATCAAATACTTCGACAAGAATACCAACGTCACGAGGTGCAGGTACATTACTACCTTCGTAAACAACAGTTCCAGTGAAAGCTAATCGGTCATCCTTACGGACTCTTGAACCATCAGCAATATGGCCGGTTCTCGGCTCACTGATATCGTCAACATTGAAATCGGTAGGAGCGAGCATCAAATCGTTTTCAACTCTAAATGTATGCTCTAACAGAAGAATTCTTGAATCATCAGAAGCACCTCTTTCCTTGTAAAGTAATGCTACATCACCCATTTCTTCATCTGGCCAATCCCAACCAATAACGAAATCAAAAGTTAACATTATCCAAGGTAATCCAGAATCATTGGTAGTCTCATACATGTTACTGCTTTGTAAAATTGTCAAGTATTGACTTTCAGACCAGAATGTATTATTTACACCAGAATATGAAATTCTTTGAATATCTCTTAGAGGGTTAGGTCCTTCAAAGTCAAAGACCAATGAAATATGTTCAAAATCAATTGCTGTGTTTGCATCGATGAAACCAAGAGTAATCGTCTGCTTCATGCCTGAATAAACTGCTGCATCATCCTCATGGCCCATCCAATCTAATCCGGTGAAAACTGCACTGGAATCTTTTCGTGTCCTAAAGGTAGCATCATCATAATCAAATCCTGTTTCAGATTCAAAGGTTAATATCTCATCATCTTCGTTAACATAAGTGTAGTGTAGAGGATTTCCTGCCTCATCGCCACCATCCCAGAAGTAAGAAACACGTCCCATATTTGCATTACGAGAATGGTCAATTGTGGTCATGAACCATTTATTCTTAGCAACAGTATTGTTGTAAACCATCTTTGATGCATATTCATTTGGATCTGCTTCTCCATTACGATTCATATCATGGTCTGCTTCAACCCAATACATCAATTTCAATGCCATTGGGTGACCGACGTCGTCGTTTACTAATACTTTGATTTCTTGAGCATTATCTCCGGCTTCATAATCGCCATCCTTTGGATAAATGTCCATTCTCTCAGGCGATGTAGCATCGACCTTGAATGTCCTTCTCCAATCGGCATTTGGCTCCATTGTATGAGTTGGGTCTTTCTCGTTATAGGTCTGAACTTCATATGTCATTCCAACTGGAACATCGATATTTGGTAAGTCAATAGTGATGAAGAATGAACCATTTTGATTGGTTGTATCCCTTGCTGTACTCTCAACCCATCCATTGCGTGAAATTCTCACATCAAATGCACTATCTTTCGGAGCATCATCAGTATCTGCAAACCACATTGCGCCTTGGAAATGGATTTGCTCTCCAGCAGCAACCCACGAATTGTCCGCCACATCATCGGAAGTAAATCCTCCATCATTATCTCTAACCTTCAACCATCCTAATCCAAATGTTCTGTTGACTTTTAAGCCAGTAGAAGATAACAAATCAATCGGTGCAAATCCTGCTGAACCGGAATTGTCCAAACATCCAGTCTTGAATTTTACTTCTGGTTGGTCTGGGAATTCACTAGTAACATGGAAAATCCAATGTATTTCTAAAATACCATTGCTTTCAACACTCCAAGAATTTGAATCAATTTCAATGAAATTTTCCGGGTCATTTGGTTCGGGGAATACATCTCCATTCTCCCAAGTCATGGTTGGATTCTTAGCCATAGAATTCGTTAGCAATGTCAAGGTTGCACTCGTCATCGAAGTTGCATCCTCTCCAATAACGTGCCTAGTAACTACCTCATAGGGTTCTACTCTTTCGTGCAATATCTCTCCTACGGGTATTGTAATATCAAGATTTACTGTTTGCATAATATATGTAATCGAAAATGAATCGAGTATCAATGTTCCACTCGATGCAGACCCGATGTCAATTTGAAGATGTTTTATTCCTGCACCCGTAGATGGTATCAACTCATTCAATTTCTTTACGATAGGGTCGTTTTGAGCACTTTCATAAATGGTTACTGGACCAATTAATGCTCCTGCATTGCTTGAACGTTTCCAAACAGTAGAATTGTCAATTAGAATCTCTGGTTCTTTAGGAGCATTACTATGTCTTTGAATACTCAAATTAGTAATCGTTGGTGCAACACCTGTATTCGATGTTGACAGCATTATTCTAACACACATGTAATAGCCAGTGCTGGAAATTGTTTTGGTTTGACCAGGAGAAGTAAACGAAGTGACAAGTGAATTTGAACAAGTACTTGATGAATCAAAACCGAATTTTACGGTAACACTAGTTCCAACCGGCCTTGTTTCATTCCAATTTAGAGTCGCAGCGACAAGATTATTGGCCCCTCCCGACTGATATTGGTAATTGTACAAGTATCCGTTTCTTTGGTAACTTGAAATGTATTGTATTGCTAAATCACCTAAAATTGGTGTCTTTGAGGTTGTGCCATTCAAATGAGCCCTCCATTTGAGATTTGTCCCCGAATTGGAAAATGTCACTATCTGACCAGGGTTTGCGTGTATCCAAGTTACTCCTCCATCGTTAGAAAGATCTATGTTTACCGAAGTTCCTGTTGGCTCATAGGCTAATACAGAAGTCAGTTTCAACGATGTAAGGGATTTACTTACAGAGAAGGTGGACCCTACTACTGTAGCTGAAGTTGTTGTTGATGAGCGGGAATCAAATAAGTCTCCATCGCCCATAAAATTAATTTTTCTTGTTTGGGATGAACTGCAGTATGAAGAATAATAGTGGCATGTGTATGCTACTTTACCTGTGCCATCCTCAACCAATCCATAATGGCCTCCACCATCAATATCAACCTTACCTATTGAATCAAGCCATAGTCCATTGAATGCATATTGGTGGTGAGTACTCTTGTATCCTTGATTAGAGTAAAGGTTGTAGGTGACCATTGGATAATTAACAACCAAACCTGCACCATAATAATAGTACATTGAAGGATAACTGCCCATCAACCATGAACCATTTACTGAAGTTGGAGATGCGGGATTAACTTCCTTAAGATAATGAGATTGGCCTTGTGAATTATAGGTTGAAATATACATCTTTCCTGTATCATCATCAAAATCAACTCCAGTAATATATTCATTATAACTCCATACTGTGGAACATTTCCAACTTGTGCTTGTGACTGTCCATTTTACAACATCGTAGTATGAATATGATGTCGTATACACATCACCATTGTAGACGGTTGCATCATGCATGTAATAACTTGACGAAGTGGAACATCCATTACTAAGCCCATTATTGTTGAATGTTGCAGTACCTAAGTAGGCACCAGTACTCTTGTTTATTCGCAGAATTGTTGGTAAGTTATACAATCCCGAATTCGAATATTTCATGACGTGAAGTTCATATTCTGAAATTGGAACTACTACACCCATATAGGTCCATGATGCGGAGGATGATACAGATAAATCAGAGTGCTTTAGACCTGGACTGTTGTATCCTTGGTCAGATAATGCGATGAATCCGCCAGTTGTATTTTGATATGCGCCACCGAGTGATTGTACTGTATTTGTTCTTGTCAAATCCGCATGGTTAACCGAAGGCACACCCTTGAGGGTCATTACTTTAGAGTTTACATCAATATTTGTTCGTCCTCCATATTGGAGTGGGGAAGGAGGAGTACCTTGCCAAT
>JABIGP010000076.1 GCA_018650105.1 Methanobacteriota archaeon | reverse complement strand
CGAGCTGTTTCAGGAGATAGTGGGACATTTCTTGCCACCAAAGAATCAATTCGTATTCACAAACAATTGTTGGCTAGCATTAGTACCTATGCTTCTTGCCAAGCGAGCAAAGACAGAATGCAATTGCTAACCCCAGTTGCAGACCCAAGCGAGCGCAGAAAGAAATCGCTCCTTTCTCTTGACTTTGCATCAACTCATCCTGAACTTGTTGAAACCTTTTCACAATCATGGAAATCACTTGCTATTACACGTACTCCTAATAATCGATATGAACGAGTAGTAGTCTCAAGGCAACCGCTTGAACACCTAAAGAAATGGTGCAGAGTTCTAACGCCGAGTGCCGAAGAAACTTGGAAGGATTATACTGTATTCAAATCAATAACATGGATTGGAGCAGGTGCTCCTGGCGATACACCAGAGGGTTGGTTAGTCCTCGCCAATAAGCCTGATGAAGAATTGATAATTCCTGAAAAAACGCTTGACTGGTTTAAACATAATATGCGGGCATTACAAGTTGTTAGAGATATAGTCGGATTACAGTCCATGGATGAGGACTTCCATCCATTCATAGATGCACTTTTTGCTTCGCTTGAAGGGCTTAATGCACTACCAGATTTGCTGGATGAAATAGATAATGAAGGAGATATTGAAAAGATAGCAGAGGTCAAAGATTTACTCTGGGGCAAAGTAAAATCATTATGCGAAAATGTCAACTTAGAAGTTGAGATTGCAATGAATGATGCGAAAATGGCACTATCTGGTGCTGAATTACTTGAGGCGCTATCGGATGGTTCAGCATTTCAAAGAAAGATTCGCGATGCCACAAGCATGGTAATTGCTGACGCTATGGAAAAAGCAAAGACCGAATTGAATGAATTTCTTGAAGGAACAGGATGCCGCAGTCCAATAGATTTGTTCAATAAGGATTGGCCTGCAAAAATCAATCGTTCTGCAATTGACAAAATAGATGGACAATTAGAATCTAGATTAGTGACCGATAAAGCACAGCACCTCTACAACTTAGCAGCAAAATTAGGACCGCTCAAGAGTCACTGTGAAGATGCGATTCGCGAATTGATTGAGTTTGACCAATGGTTGGCAATAGCCAAATGGGCACAAAAGAATGATTGTACAATTGCAAATATTGTTGAGCACGGAATCTATGTTGAGCAAGGACGACATCTTCTATTGGGTTGCCCAGCAGATCCAGTCACTTACGGGCTTGGTCAAGCGGCTGAGGAATCAGATAAGCAATCTTTAGCATTGCTGACCGGGGCAAATTCTGGTGGTAAAACCACTTTACTGGAATTGCTCGCTCATGTTAGCATACTGACGCATATGGGGCTACCAGTTCCAGCCAAGAGTGCTAGAGTCGGACTTGTTGAATCACTTCACATACTCGCTAAGGCTGGTGGAACACAAAGTGCAGGCGCTCTTGAACAGACTTTGGTTGAATTAGCAGAAGTTGTTTCAAACCCATCTGCAAAATTAATTCTTGCTGATGAATTAGAAGCGATAACCGAACCGGGAGCAGGTGCGAGAATTATCGCAGGAATGCTACTGGCCGCAGAATCACAACCACAAACCACGATGATGCTTGTAACGCATCTTGCACCATCGATAATCAAAGCCAGTGGTCGCGATGATTTGCGAGTTGATGGAATAGAAGCAAGTGGTTTAGATGAGGACATGGAATTGGTTGTTGATAGAACTCCAAAAAGAAATCACTTAGCCCGTTCAACTCCAGAGTTGATTGTCAAGCGATTGGTTCAGCGCTCACAAGGAAATGCCCGTAATCTCTTTTCTGATATCTTGCAAATGTTTGATTAATTGAATTATTTGTCATTTGGCCGAGTCATATCGGTGATAAATGGTATTATTGCTATATCTTTCGTAGGGAGAAGTTCAAGTCAAAAACCAAAGTGGCCCAAGCATGGCTCAACCAAATGCTGCTGGTGATTTGGATGCAGTGGCGCTTGAAACAGCGCTATTGGAAACATGGAAGCAAGAAAATGCATTTCAATCCAGTATTGAGTCGCGTCGCTCTGGTGCGCCGTTTATTTTCTTGGAAGGGCCACCAACTGCAAATGGAAAACCAGGGATTCATCACGTAGTTGCCCGAACCTACAAGGATTTAGTATGTCGTTGGAAGGCAATGGAAGGTTTTCTTGTCGAAAGAAAAGGTGGATGGGACACACACGGTCTACCTGTTGAAATTGAAGTCCAGAAGAGATTAGATCTATTGAGTAATGAACAGATTGAAGCCTTTGGAATGAAGGAATTTAATCAGGCTTGTAGAGAATCTGTTTGGACTTACGAAGCATCTTGGAGAGAGATGACTGAGCGTATGGCATATTGGGTTGACTTGGACAATCCATATGTGACACTGGATAACAATTATGTTGAATCCTGCTGGTGGGCATTGAAACAAATGTTCAGCAAAGATTTACTTTATCGGGGACACAAAGTATTGCCTTATTGCCCTCAAACTGGAACTTCCTATTCCTCTCACGAAGTCGCCCAAGGCTACAAGGAAGTTGAGGAACCTTCTGTTTATGTTAAGTTCAAATTAGTAGATGAAGATGCTTCAATTCTTGCTTGGACTACAACTCCATGGACTCTTCCAGGAAATGTGGGATTGGCAGTTGGGCCTGAAGTCACCTATGTTCGCGTTAAGATTACTGCAGATGCAGAAAATTGGCAAGGTGCTGGTGGCGCTACAATCGGAGAAGAGTTAATCCTAGCAAAAGATTTGATGAAGGAAGTTCTACGTCATCATGCAGAAATCATTGAAGAATTTCCTGGTAGTGAATTGGTGGGTAAGGCTTACGAGCCATTATTCCCCGAAGCAGTACCACGCGGAGATTCAACATCCGCATGGACCGTTTTAGAGGCAGATTGGGTAACCACTACTGATGGAACAGGTGTAGTTCACACCGCTGTAATGTATGGTGAGGACGATTATAATCTTGGAATGGCAGCAGGTTTACCTGCTCACCACACCGTTGAGATGAACGGTTCATTCATAGAAGGAACACATCCACAATTAGATGGAAGATATGTCAAAGAATGTGACCAGACAATAATGGAATTATTGTCCAGCCCAGGTGGCTCAAATGGTAAAGGGCCGCAAAGTGGATTACTATATCGCGAGAAACAATACGCTCACGATTATCCGCATTGCTGGAGAACCGACCATCCTCTTCTATACTATGCGATGGACTCATGGTTCGTTAGAATGACTGCGGTAAAAGACCGCTTAATAGAATTCAATAGCCAAACAGAATGGGCACCAGATTGGGTTGGAGAAGGTCGCTTTGGTGAATGGATTCGCAATGTCAAAGATTGGGCAATTTCCCGTGAAAGATATTGGGGTACTCCACTTCCTGTTTGGAGAAGCGAAGATGGCCAGATGAAATGCGTTGGCTCAATTGCTGAACTTCAAAAGGAAGTAGCATTAGCAGTTGCAGCAGGATTTGAGAATCCTGAATGTCCTGATGATGTTGATTTACATCGTCCTATTGTTGACGAATTTACTTTCGTAAGTGATGATGGGAAACCAATGAAGCGAGAACCATTCGTAATGGATTGCTGGTTTGATTCTGGCTGTGCGTCATTTGCTCAATGGCACCATCCATTCGATGAAGAAAACAAATTTGAGTCCTCATATCCGATTGATTACATCTGTGAAGGAGTAGACCAAACGAGAGGTTGGTTCTACACATTACTTGCAGTTTCAACTACGGTTTTTGATTCAATTTCTTACAAGCGCTGCTTAAGTCTCGGATTAATCTTGGATGCAGAAGGAAAGAAAATGTCCAAGTCCAAAGGCAAT
>JABIGP010000216.1 GCA_018650105.1 Methanobacteriota archaeon | reverse complement strand
TATGATACTCAAGTAATCGGAGCCCAAGACCATCTAAAGGGTAAGATGTTTAGAGTCGGTTCAATGGGTGAAACTCCAATCGAAGAAATGGTTGAAGGATGCAAAAGGATGCTTGATTGTTTTAGAGATTTCAATGTTGAAATCCCACAAGTTGATGTAGAGAGTTATTTTGTTTGAGGTATTGTTATGACTCGTTTTGTTGTATTGGGGAGATTTCAACCCTTTCACAAAGGTCATGCCTTCCTAGTTGAGAAAGCGTTATCACTTGCAACAAATTCTGATGAAGTAGTAGTTGCTATTGGTTCTGCTCAGCACCAATATGAGCCAAATAATCCTTGGACTGCTGAAGAGAGAGTTGCGATGATAAGTGGTTGGGCAGATGCAAATAATCACAACATTACAATTGTCACAATAGAGGACATTAATGATGCACCAAATTGGGTTTCACATGCAAGTGATTCACATGGTGAAGGAACACTGGTAACATCTGATGGGCCAACTGCTCAACTGTATAGGCAAGCGGGTTGGCCGATTGAAATCATTGAGTTATCACAACGAAAAGATTTGGAAGGATGGAGAATTAGGCAGACTTTGAAAATGCTTTCAACAGTCTATGATGATGATGCTACCCGCCAAGTCACTTCCTCTTCAATTCCAAGTTCAGTTATTGAGTGGTTGATAGAAAATGATGCAATATTCAGATTATCAACTTTTGAAACTGGAGTTCATGCCGGTTAAATCATGAGGTGATTAAGTGATTAGAATTGGTGTAGCAATGCTTCAAGGTGCAAGGCATGAACACAAGGAAGCGCTTATTGCAACTGCAAAAGAATTGTCAGTTGAAATAGAAATCGTTGAACTTCGCAGAGCCGATCAAGTCAACAGTCATCTAGATGGATTGATACTTCCAGGTGGGGAATCCACAGCGATGAGAAAGGCCAGCGAAAGTGAATTATTACTTCCTGCACTATTCGATTGGATGCAACAATTTCCCGAAAAACCAGTACTTGGGACTTGTGCAGGTGCGATTTTGTTAGCAAATCCAGGCGAGGATTATCAGCCATTTGTCGATGCAGGTATTTCGCGCAATGCGTGGGGAAGACAACGGAATTCATTTGAAGCAGAGTTAACATTAGCACCATCAATTCTTGATGCGATTACTTCAACCTCGGAAGCGACATTACCGATTTCACAGCAAAGAGATAAGTTCAATCATCAACCATTAAACATGGCACACGAAGCAGCACAATTGAACGAAAGTGAAGATAAATTTCCTGGAATATTCATTAGAGCGCCGAGATTTGAACAACAGCAAATCAATTGTCATAAAATTGCAACCATGGAAGATGAGGTTGTAGGAATAATGCAAGGAAATAAAGTCGCAGTAACTTTCCATCCTGAATTAACACTTGACCGACGTTTTCACAATTGGCTGATAAATAGATGTCTTAATTAGAAATATTGAATCTAACACTATATTCACTCACAAAAATAAGTTTTCAACCGGGAAAGTGTTTATTATTGCCTATACTCTCGTAGTTTCATGAACAAATCAGTTTGTGTTATTTTTTTACTTTTGTGTTCTCAACTTGTAGTAATTGCTCCTGTTCAAGCACAAACGCCTACTCCAACGGCAGCGATATCCTTGACATGTACCCTAGAAGCAGATATCTTTCTCAATGTTACGCAGACTGTAAATGTTACATGTACTGCCGAAAATCCTACTTCTTGGGTTGAAAAAGTAGCTGTCTCTGTCACCACTTCAGGATATACAACTCGTAATGTTACCGAATCCTTCGAGATTGGTGGTGGAAATGAAACCATCTTCGAATTTGAGGTGGATTTAATTTTTCCAATGACTGGACAAATATCAATCTTAGTAACTGTACAGGAAATTAATGGATTACCCCCAATAAATAAAGCAGATTCACGGAACACTCTGGGTGGAGAAAATGTAAAACAATTTGGTGATGGCTGTGCGACTTATGGAACTCCAACTTTTGGTAATGAAGATATGTTGATGAATGTGTCATGGATTGATGATAATGGTGAGCCTAGAAATGAAAATATTACTTTACAATTAGATTATTTGGCAGCACCAATCCATAGCAATAGTTTCCGGATTTTGTCCGCATTGGGTTGCTACGATAATGTTTCATTCCACAGAGTAATAAATAATTTCATGATTCAAGGTGGAGACTTCACAAATGGTGATGGAACTGGTGGTCATGCTGGTGCATGGTATGGCTATTGCAATGGTGTTCATCAAGGAAATGCAACGGAGTGTAATATCAATTCATGGACAATTCCAGACGAGGCAAGCAATGGATTACTGCATACATCCGGTGCACTTTCAATGGGCAAAACATCCGCAGCACATACCGGCGGTTCACAATTTTTCATCGTACCGAGTGATAGTAATCCTTCACATCTAGATGGAGCTTATACTGTATTTGGATATGTTACTGATGGACTTGAACACATCGACTCAATTTCAGATGTACCTACTACAGAAACAAATGATAGGCCAATACATAATGTGACAATTGAATATATTATTCCGATAGTTATTGTTGATAGCGACGGAGATGGTATTGCTGATGAAGATGATGCTTTTCCTCAAGATGCTAATGAATCCAGCGATAGTGATGGAGATGGTGTAGGGGACAATTCGGATACCTTCCCACAAGATTCGAATGAAACAAATGATGATGATGGTGATGGAGTCGGAAATAATTCTGATGCCTTTCCTCAAGATGCTAATGAAACCCACGATGATGATGGAGATGGAGTAGGAAATAATTCGGATGCTTTCCCTCAAGATGAAAATGAAACGATTGATTCTGATGGAGATGGCGTAGGTGATAATTCAGATTTCAAACCCAATGATCCATCGATTAGCACTCCAATTATTGTTAGTGATAAATCGGCAAACTTTCTCACAGGCGCAATTATTTTCCTCGCATTGGCCGTAATATTTGTTAGAAGAAAACAACCTCCGCAAGTGATTGAAAGCCAATCAGCATTTGTTAGTGATGAATCAATTTGGAATGATTAAATAAATTGCTTCAAGACAAATATTGAATCCGTATTGCTTTATTGCAAAGCGATGACTTCAAACCCTTTTGCTTTGAGGATTGGCTGAGCAGTATGGTTACTTCCCTACCAATGGCCACTGAAATCTTGCCTGCAGAAGCGGGTGAGGCCGAAGGTTGTGTTCAGTGTCAAATAGGAAGTAAACTCGTATTATTCGTGACAGGAAAATGCCATTGGGGTTGCGAT
>JABIGP010000225.1 GCA_018650105.1 Methanobacteriota archaeon | reverse complement strand
TCATTCAGTTCACTATCTATTATCAGTAACTCAACAGTTGTTACTTCGGAAGAATAAGTCCAGTTCATTGAATCTCTATACACATTATATTCATCAACAAAAAACATACCAGGGGAGCGGTGAACTTTGAAATCAACATTAGAATCAACTTCTAAGAAGTAAGGCTGGCCACGTATTGCAACCAATGTTTGCTCTTGGTCAACAGAGATATCAGCAATAACTTCGCTAACTGAATTTTCACCAAAGCAACCTGAAAGGGGTGCTAAAAGGAATATAGATACCAACATTATTGCCTTAATGCTGCGCATATTCTCACCAACTAATCTCAGCCCCAATTGCATGGTTCTAGAATCTCTTGTCCACCCATATGTGGTCGTAAGACTTCAGGAATACTTACTCTGCCATCAGCGAGTTGGTTCTGCTCAATAATTGCCACCAGTGCCCGAGATGTTGCTACTGCTGTTGAATTGAGAGTATGTGCAATCGGTTGAGATGCATGGCCTGGTTGGCCATAGCGAATATTCAATCTATTTGCTTGATAGTCAGTACAATTTGAACAGGAGACGATTTCTTTGTACTGATTTGCTCCTGGAATCCATGCTTCAAGATCATACTTTCTTGCAGCAACAGTCCCCATATCTCCAGTACAAATGTTAACTACCTCGTAATGAATTTGTAAACTATCCCATAAGTCAATACAATTCTGTAACAACTCTTCTTGAAGTTCCCATGATTGTTCTGGAGTTGCGAAAATAATTTGTTCAATTTTTGTAAATTGATGAACTCGCCAAATACCTAAGTCAGATTGACCATGCGAACCGACTTCTCTTCTAAAGCAAGGTGACACACCTACAATTTTCAAAGGTAATTGATGTTCTGGGATTGTCTCATTCATGTACATCGCTGTAAGTGGGTGTTCTGATGTTGCTATCATGTAGAAATTATCAGGTTCAACTCCATACATTACTGTTTCAAAATCAGCCAAATCAGTAACACCTTCGTAGGCTTCTCGGTTCATCATTACAGGAGGCTGAACGAAAGTGAAGCCTCGCTGGCGAATGAAATCAACAGCATATTGTTGTAAAGCAAACTCTAGACGAGCCAAATCTCCCTTGAGGAAGAAGAAACGTGAACCAACAATCTTTGCAGCACGTTTCAAGTCAACCCATTTATTCATCTCAATTAGTTCGTTATGAGTTCGAGGCTCAAAATCAAAACTTGGTTTCTCACCATGTACACTATGCTGTGTATTACCGCTTTCATCAGCACCTTCTGGAACATCTGGATGGAGGATATTTGGAATTGTCATGCGGATTTTATCCCTCGCTGCTAGAGCATCATCTGTTGCAGTTTCCGCAGCACTAATCTTTGCCCCTAAGTCTGCAACTTGCGCCTTTATCTTCTCGGCCTCATCTCGATTTCCAGATTTCATTGCCTCTCCAATACCGCGAGCTGCGACATTCTTTTGTTGTCTCAGTTGATTGGTTTGATGCTGCATATCTCTCCACTGTTGGTCTAATTCAATCACTTGCTTAATTTTGTCATGGGGAATACCACGCTTATCGTGATCTGCAAAGATCACTTGGGGGGTTTCTCTAAACAAAGTAATATCAAGCATTTTCTTCACCAACTAATTCCAAAACTGAACAATGAGGCCCCTATGAAGTATAATCCTGCAAGGAGATATCCGAGGATAGCGCCACCATTTAGCAGAGGTAATCCTGCTTGTGCCTTTCCTTGTGCTACGAAATACATCAATGCCGCGTACCCGCATAGGCCGCCGACCAATGCGCCAAGCGCAACCGGCATTGCCACAGATTCGTCAAGCCATTGAGCGCAAGACAGAACTAACATTCCAGGGAAAATAACATCGCCGAGACCCATAAACATCGCTTCTCCACCCTTGTTTTTGGCAGCAGTTTTAGCCTGTTTGTTTTCGGAAGATGTTTGAGCAGGAATATCTTCGCCTCTGTCACTTATTTGTGGTTGATTTTCTTTGAATGAGTATCCTTTATCTTGAGGGGCAACCAATAGGATTGGAAGTCGTAATCCAATCATTGTGTCGGCTAAGTCTAGCATGTGCTTAGATTTGTAAACTGCCCATGCATCATATATTGCAGCAGCTATCATGAAGATAATGATAAGAGAAGGAACGAAAGAGACACCAAGCATTACAATAACTCCTGAGCCAACTAATATTCCTACGCTGTTAACCACATACCATTCGCTGTGAACATATAACAAAACCATCAATGCGATAGCGACAATTAATCCAACTAATAGTGGTCCATCATACAGTTGTAATCCGTCCAATGCCATCATATCGCCTGTAACCTTTCCTTGCTTAGCAGTTGCACCATCTGTATCATAAATTGCAACAAATTGGGAACTACTTTCTGATTCATCAACAAAATAACCAGTTGTGAAATTTGAGTCTATTGGGAATGAAATTCTATTTTTCAATAAAGTACCATGTAGCCAAACTGCAGAATCTTCTGTGGCAATTAGCATATCAGTATATCCAGATGCATCCAAATCGGTTAATCTAACGGATTGTATTGTATTAGAGAAATCCATCAAGTGCATTTGTTCCTCAACTTCAATTTCAGCCGATTGATTCCATTCAATTCCAAGAACATCGCCATTGCTTTCACCAAGTAGAACAAAACCAGTATTGGAACTTGCATTTTCCATTGTTACATCAGACCAAGGAGAATGACCAAAATCAGAACTAGTATAGGAACTAGTTGCATTTCTAACAAAAACACTCTTTGCAGTTTCAACAATATCCTCTTCACTAAAAGCTCCATTTGTATCTTCTAATTCAATAATGGCTACTTGAGTCATTGTACTGATTAGTAATCTGTCCTCTGAAATAGCCTCGGCATATAGTAGTCCATCGCCCACTCCAAGATTGGTAGGTAATGCCCATGTCGCTTGTGGTCCCGGCGAAAGGACCTCTCCAAACACCTTGTAATGGAACATTGTATCCTCATTGGCAATAAGATACATAGAATCATCAATTTGAACTGCTAATGAACAACCTGTGTGCATATTTGGCAGCGCAACTATCTGTTCATCAAGATAAGTATGGCAAGCAAAAGTATTCAATTTTTCACCAGTGTCAATATCGATAGTCCAAATCCATACACCGTTTGTGAAGGTTGCTATATTTCCATACAAAGCAACATTTGTACTGCCCACATCATATCCGGGATTTCGCGCTTGGTCAACTTGCCATACCGGCTCTCCTTCAAATGGCAATCCCTGCCAAAGACTGACAGAATCATTCCATGGACCATCCGTTTCACCAGTTAATTCAGTGGTCAGAAAACCATCCAACCCATATGGAATAAGGAAAGATTCACTCGTAGTTGATGAGGCAGAATCATATTCAAATGGTTCAGTATCAAAATCAATAACAAACATATGTGCTAAAGGAACAGTTGTATACATTAGTGCAATCGCTAATACACCCATAATTCCATATTTTATTATCCAGTCCTTCTTGTATTTTGCTAGAACCAGTATAGCCGCAGTAAATAAGAAAATAAATGTCAATTCAATTGCGATATATTTTACTTGAGTTGCACCAGCCTCTCCAAATGCATGTAATCCGGCGATATCATACCATGGTCGGATAAAAAGAGCGATTGCGATAGTAATTACGAACATAAATGCCATTCCGATCATGCCGGAAAGTTGGTCTTTTATTGAATCGATAAAGGATTCACTACGAAGTTCCCTCTCAACAGCAGCGAACTTTTCAGAAATATTCCGGCCTGAATTATCGAGATTCTCTTCTTCGCTCATAACAGATGCGAGTTAGGGCTTGCATATGACTGTCACTCTCACAACATTCCCCCTAAAGGGGGAAAATCATAGTCTTTACAATATTCAGATGTTGTTTTGAATCACTAATTTTGACTTCTAGGGTCCTTGGGTCCTTCTGCACTTTGAATCTCAACACCATGGGATGTTAGGTATTCAACTCCATTTTCTCCCATAAAACCGCCATCGACAATAACAACCCTTTCGATCCCAGAATGATGAATCAATTTCGCACACATCATACAAGGCTCTCCGGTAATGATTAACCATGCACCATTGGTTGGAACGCCATTTGCAGCAGCATTGCAAATCAGATTCATTTCAGCATGGTGACAACCAATTTCAACCCGTGTTCCAGATTCCACTTTATGGGTGTCCCGGAGGCATTCCTCGCCTCCACAAAGACGTCCACCCCCCCTTGGTCCACCGTTATATCCATCCATCAAAATGACATTTCTTGCAGGGTCAACCAGTAATGCGCCGAATTTCCTGCGCGGGCAATTTGAAGCCTCGGCCAAAGCTAAGCATTGTTGTATTCGGATTGTTAAATGCTTGTCTTTCATACCCTCACCAAACCTTGCAATCACTGTTCTTGTTTCATATCTTCGCAAGTAAACTCAGGTCTTCATCACTATCAAGATATAGCAAACCAAGGAGATTACCTTGTAAGTAAATAGAGCCTAAACTAACGATTAGTCCAACATCAAATGTTGATTTTTCCTCAATTATTGACAATGCGCTTTCAGGATATTCAACAGCAGATATATCGCAATCAATTGACATGAAGTAATTCATCAATTGCTTAGGTTCAATTCCAGGATATCTCCCACCCTGTGGAGCGGTGACAATAATCTCTCTCGGGGGATTAATTTGACAATAATCGAGTAATGGTGCAATAAATTTGTCCATTTCTTTCTGCGGAGATGTTGCAAAAATCAACGACCACGCTTGAATCTTATAATTCTCAATAACATTTGCAACCTCTGGCATCACCCTTTCCATTCCACTTGGATTATGTGCGCCATCTAGTAGGAATTCATGACCGCCTGTTTTTGCAGCTGGTATGAATTGCATCCGCGCAGGCCATTGCAGGGAATTCTTTGCTTGCCATACATTTGATGTATCCATTCCATTTCGTTTTAATGCATGATCTACGAGAATTGCAGCCTCTTGGCGAGTGGTGACCATCGGTGGAATCTCAACAAAGATTGGTTGAGCAGGTAGTGGTGTTTCTGCAAGTTCTATGTTTCCAGCAGATTGACATTCTTCACGCATTGCAGATTCCACTTCATCATCTTCAGGATTGCGAATAATTATCTTTACTCCTGGTCTTGCAATAGCAACCTTTTCCTTTGCAATTTTGCAAATATCATCGCCCAAAATTTCAGTATGTTCGGGTGAAATAGAAGTGATAATACATGTGTCTGCGGGAGCGGTTCTCGTTGCATCAAGTCTCCCGCCTAATCCTGTTTCTAAGATTAATACGCTAACATTGTGGGTTGATGCAGTTACCATTGCACATAGGTATGTAATTTCAAAAAAGGTTAGTTCTATTTGTGGTGCTTCAAGACTAATTTGCTGTACCTCCGCTAATGCACTATCAAATAATTCACTAGAAATCGGCTTTCCATCAATTCTAATCCTTTCCTCAATTCTGCTCACATGAGGTGATGAAAACAAGACAGTGGATTGACCTGAGAGTTGTAGTGATGCGGCTAATATTGCACATGTTGTGCCTTTTCCATTACTGCCTGCAACGTGGAAAATATGAGTATTGTCAAAATGAAGATTCAGCCGGTCCAAAGCCGCCTTTGTATTCGGTAATCCTAAAGCCATCCCTTTGGATTTAGAGGAATTTAGCCATTGGCGAACCTCTTCCATTGCTTGCCCCATTGCAATGCTCTACGGTATATCTCATAGCATCTTTGGCTAATTCTTTTTGAATAGTCAAAAACCGACTAACAATGATGTTGATATTTTTCAATTGAAAAATTAATTTTGCAATTGAACATTTACTGCCAAAAGCGACGAGTTCTCGCATATTCAACTTCTGCTTTGTGAATCATGTGCAACAACGAATCTTCATCATTTGAACGAACTTTTCTCAACACTCGTTGAGCGGTTGCTTCTCCAATGCCTCTACCCATTAGGCATAGAATCGCATCATACCCTCTGCTAGCGACAGTTGTTGCATTCTTCATCATCCTCCCTTCATCTTTAGGATCGGTTGAATTAACCCATTCCTCAAGCATTTTTTGCATTCCTTCTCGAGCGCATGCCATCATTCGTCCTTTGCACTTTAAACAAATCTTGGCATCATCCATTTCTTTGTATCTTGCAACTCTAAATCTTCTTATCGCTTTACATTTCAAGCAGCACAAAACCGCTCTTTCATTTTCTAATCTTAGTTTCAATCTAGCCCTTACTGCGGCATTATCCCAGTTGGGCAATAACATATCTCGACTATTATGACTTGAAACCCCCAAAGGGCCAGTCGCAGTCATTTCGATTTCTATCAATCCAGACTGAATAGCATGCACAATATCTCTTGCACCATCAACATCCATTCTCTCATGGAATAGTTTTCCAAGAACTTCTTCCATTACAATAGTGCCGCGATATTTCTTTAACAATGCTTGTAAATTTATTTTT